>JAHEFU010000176.1 GCA_024645305.1 Planctomycetales bacterium | reverse complement strand
CACCGAGCCCGTCCTTCCAGAGGGGATAGGCAATGGCTGTGTCCCGCAGGAACTTGAATTCATTCTCGTCGAGGTTCTCTCCCTTCGTGGTGAAGAGAGTCTTTGCCAGGCTGAGCAGCAGGCGTTTGGATGAGCTGTCCTGTTCACCGGCGCGCTTCACGAATCCGAATACCCGCGGATCCAGCCATTCGGTGTCCACCAGCCGCTCCGCAATCAATGGCAATTGGTTGGGTGAGAACTGTTCCAGGCGCAGGCCGAATTCGAGAGCTTCCTCACTCTGGTTGGCTGACACGAAGGAATTGAACAGCTCAAGTCCGAGCACAGCAACCTGGGAGCGCTGCTCTACATCAATTTCCTTACTGTCTGCGTCCTCCGTCATCAGCTCGTCGATGACCATGTTGGCATCAGCGAGCTTACCGCTCTCAATGAGCTTGGAAGCCAGCTTGATTTTGCTCGCCTGCTTCCCGCTGGAGCCAGAGAACAGTTTTTCAAAAAGACCCATACTGATTTTGTTCAGACCTGCAAATGCCTAAAGGGTTTCGACCATACCCGCAAGGGTCGGTTGAATAAGATTAATAGTGTAGCAGTTACCTGATGTTCAGTAACTGGTACAGAAAATTACCGCCTCGCTTTTCAGCCTTTATGTCCTCTTCCTTCAGGTCCAGCAGCAACTGCTTCTGCTGGCGGTTGATCTTCTGCGGCACATACAGCCTGACCATGACATAGAGATTGCCCTTGCCGTGCCCTCGCACCCTCTGCAGCCCATGCCCGCGCAGGGTGAACTGGCTGTGGCTTTCAGTTCCCGCTGGAATGCGCAGTTTTTCCGGCGCAACCAGGGTCGGGACCTCGACGGTGGCGCCCTGCACCAGGTCCGTGTAATGCACGGGAAGTTCCACATGGAGATCTGCTCCATCGCGCTGGAACTGCTTGTCCGGTTCCACCGTGACCTGGATGTACAGGTCCCCCGGAGAACCGCCACCGGCCGCGCTGTGGCCCATGCCGCTCATCTGCAGCAGGTTGCCGTCGTCGATTCCAGCTGGGATGGTGACCTCAATGCGGCGTTTCCTGTACTGGTAGCCTGTTCCCCGGCAGCTCTTGCATGGATTGCGGATGATCGCGCCTTCTCCACGGCAGCTGGGGCAGGTTGTCTGGGTACGCATCGCCCCCAGCATGGTCTCACGGACCTGAATCACTACCCCGCGTCCACCGCAAGTGCCACAGCTGTCTGGCTGGCTACCGGGTTCAGCCTTGGAACCCTTGCAGCTTTCACAGCTTTCCCGGCGTTCGATGTCTATCTCGACCTGCCGGTCCGTCAGGCAGTCCCTGAGCTTCTGGTGAACACTGCGCTGGATGTCCTCCCCGCGCCGTTGGCGTCGGCCGCCTCCGCCTCCGCCGCCGCCGAAGAACATCTCGAACAGGTCGTTGATTGAGCCGAAGCCTTCTCCATACTGACCGGCCCCGCCCATGCCCCCGGCACCTCCGACAGTGCCGAACTGGTCATACTGCTGGCGCTTCTGCGGGTCCGAGAGGATCTCATAAGCCACGCTGATTTCCTTGAAGCGTTCCTCCGCCTCGGAGTCAGCATTCACATCAGGGTGGTACTGGCGAGCCAGCTTGCGATAACTCTTTTTTATTTCGTCAGCACTTGCTTCCCGGGATACCCCGAGGATTTCATAGAGATCAGGTCCTGTCATCTGGCCTTCCCGGAATGCGCCCAATGCGGCTGTCTGCGAGGGCACTCGCGATGCTTTCCCCGATCAGCTTGATCCAGGGAAGGGTACGGTCATAGAACAGGCGTGTCGGCCCGATCACTCCCAGCGTGCCTTCACCGGCGTTCGGGACGTCATAGCGGCTGAGCACCAGGCTGACCTGGTGCAGGTCGGGGTCGGTATTCTCGCTGCCGATGATGGTCTGCACACTGCGGCTGTTGAGCTTGCTGCGCAGGTTGCGGATGAAGCGCTCGCGGTCCTGCAGTACGCTGACAACGGAGTTCAGGTTCTCGCTCGAAGCGAACTCAGGCTGGACCACGAGCTTCAGGGCATTGCTGAACATCACACGTTCCCCGCTGAAGCTCATGCTTTCAATGAATTCACTGACGGCGTCATACAGGCCACCCGGCAGGTTGACTGTGTCAATGAAGATGCGCCGCATTTCCTGGTAGTCAACTTCAATGATGCTGCGATGGCGCAGGTAATTTGTCAACGCTTCGCTGAGCCTTGCCAGATTGAGCTCCCGGACGCCCAGGGGTACATTGATCCGCCGGCTCTGCATCACGCCAGTGGCTGTCACGAGCACAGCCAGCAGTTCCTGCTCGCCGACCTCCACGAAGTTCAGGCTGCGGATTTCCAGGGTGGAGGGTCGGGGCAGGCTGACCCAGGCAACGTAGCCAGTCATTTCGGTCAGCAAGTCCAAAGTGCCCTCGAACAGGTTCTCCGTTTCACTGGACAGCTGGGAGTAGACATCCGCCACGCGGCTGCGGTCAGCCAGGGTCTGGCTCAGGTCCGCCAGCAGTTCCTCGACCAGGTAACGGTATGCCTGGTCAGTGGGGATCCGCCCGCCGGAGGTATGTGGCTGCATCAGGAAGCCCATCTCCTCGAGCGCTGCCAGTTCATTGCGAATCGTGGCGGAACTGGCATTCACATGCTCGGAAATCAGCGATGAACTTACCGGCCTCACGCTGCGCACATAGTGCCCAATCACCTCGCGCAGGATGCGCCTGCGGCGATCAGTCAAGCTCTGAAGCAGTTCCTGTCTGTGCATTTCCATGCGGTTTCACACTTTGCCGGCCCTTGCAGGGCTTATCTAAATATACGCGGATTCAGGTGATTGTGTTACCCCGTGCGTACGGCTGTTTATTCCCTCACGAAGGCCCTGAGGATGAAATCAGCATCCGGGAACATGTCCCTGAATACCTGCAGACCACCAGCCTGGCTGAGGCCGAACTGGTCATCATACTCACAGCGATGGAGGTTCTCCGCCACTTCCAGGCCTTCCTTGACCTTGGCAAATGCGGGGAAACCCTGCCCATCCAGGAAGTGGTTGTCCTTGTAATTGATGAAGATGTGTGAGCTGCGGCTGTTGGGAGCACCCGACCGTCCGAAAGACACATGCCCGTGCTTGTTGCCCTCCACGACTGGCTCATCTCTGACGGTTTTGGCGCCAATGCCTGCATTCATGGCCGGGTCAGCGCTGATACCACATTGGGCCACGAAGCCATCCACAATGCGGAACCACGGAGCGCCATCATAGAATCCGGCCTGCACCAGCTCGATGAAATGGGCGCTGCCCAGGGGGGACCAGTCCTCGAACACTTCGAGGACGATCTCCCCGCTGCTTGTTTCGAGAACGACTTCAGTTACCTTTCCGGCCATTTGCTGCTCCTTGTCCAGTCAGAAAAAAGCTGCCGGCCCGGGGGCCGGCAGCGCTAATGTCAATTACTCGCGGATGTATGCCCGCTTGATGAAGTCGGCATCCGGATAGCGTACCTTGAAGGCATCAACGCCGCCTTCACGGCCCAGCGCACCCTGATCGCCGAATTCACACTTGAACAGGCCCTGGGCCACATCCATGCCTTCCACCACCTGGGCGAAGCAGGAGAAGCCCTGCGGGTTCAAGGAGGCACTGTTGTCAGTGTAGTTGATGAAGATATGGGTGCTGCGGCTGTTGGGCATGCCGCTCTTGCCGAAGGCCACGAAGCCGCGCTTGTTGCCAACCACCACCGGCTCATCCTTGATGGTGGCATTGCTCCACTTGCTGTTCATCGCCGGGTCGGCGGAAACGCCGCACTGGGCAACGAAGCCGTCAATCACGCGGAACCAGGGAGCGCCGTCATAGAACCCGGCCTCCACCAGCTCAATGAAGTGCGCCGCCCCGAGAGGGCTCCAGGCACTGTGTACTTCCAGCACGATGTCGCCGTCAGTTGTTTCCAGCACGATGGTTGTCACTGTGTCTTCGGGCTCTTCTGCGGCACAGGGATTGTCGGTTTCGCTGCAGGGGTTGCAGGGATTCTCATCCATGGTGCAGGGGTTGTCCCCACAGGGATTCTCTCCACAGGGGTTCTCATCAGCCGCGCAGGGGTTGTCCGCGCAGGGATTATCATCCGCTGTGCAGGGATTCTCCGCAGCATTCTGTGCTTCAGCCACCGGGGGAGGCGTATTTGTGTCACCGGCGTTTCCGGTGGATTCATCAGTGCGCGGACAGCCGCACAGCAGGCTGATGGACATGAGCCCAAGCAGCAAAAGCAGGATGTTCCGATTCATGGTCTTCTCCGTTCATAGATCTATCCTCCCGGCTGACACCCGGGGGACGCTACAGAGTCTTGGAATAAACGAGTATTTTAGCATGCCCGGCAGCAGGCTGGGCGCAGCGGGAGTGGCCCTGCTAGTCCATCAGGCGCACGAACTCTATGGTATCGCCCGCCGGATACTGCCGCCTGAATGCCATGACGCCTTCCTCAGCGAGCTGTTCGATGAATCCGGCGCGCGGATTGCCGGTCTCGAACAGCTTGTCCACAACGGTCATGCCCCGCTTCACCTCGGCAAAGGGCACGTGGTAGGCGACGCCGTCCTGGCCGTCCAGCTGGGGATTCTCACCCTTGTTGATGAAGAATTGCGTGGAGCGGGTGTCCGGGTCGGCGTTGATCTGCACAAACGAGATCATCCCGCGCGTGTTGGAACCGTGCATCGGGTCCCGTTCGATCGGATCCGTGGGGATCCGCTCGGCGATTTCCGGGTCAGCGGCAATCCCTGTCTGGGCGAAGTTCTCATTGACGTTGAACCAGGCTGCGCCATCGAAGTAGCCCTGTTCCACGAGCTCCACGAAACGGGCCGCACCACGGGGTGCCCAGTCCGCATGCACAAGGACCTCGATGTCGCCCTGGCTGGTGCGCAGCATCACCGAACGGTTGCTCGGCGGGATATAGGTGTCCTCAGTGCTGCCAGCGGCATCGGTACTGCTGGGAACCGACTCGCTGATCTGGTGGGCTTCTGGATTGAAGTTGTACTTCTGCAGCAGCTTGTTGCGGCCATCCTCCACCGGAGTGTCCACCACACGGTAGGCCAGGCCGTTGTCCATGCCGGCCTTCTCCTGCTCGTCATCCTTTGCCGAGGACTGGCAGGCGGCCAGCAGCAAGCAGAATCCGAGGACCGTCAGCAGGGCGGGGATTCTGGATTGCAGGATGCTCTGGACGATGTTTTCTGACATGGTGGGTTTGGAATCCACGAACTTAACAGTTTAGCAGTCCGCAGGCCAGTTGACCACTGGGTGGCCCTTCCCTAGAATGTGATTTTAAATACGCCAAGTTTTCTTATCAGGAGTGTGGCAATGTCTGTCACAACGATCATCGGAGCCCAGTGGGGCGATGAAGGCAAGGGCAAGCTGGCTCACCTGCTGGCTGCAGACCAGGATTACGTACTGAGATACCAGGGCGGCAGCAATGCCGGGCACACGGTCATCTCCGACGGCCAGACCTACAAGTTCAACCTGATGCCCAGCGGCATGCTGATAGACGGTGTGCAGTGCATCCTCTGCGATGGTGTCGTCGTCAATCCGGTCACCCTGTGCTGGGAGATTGAGAACCTGCGCAGGCTGGGCTGCTACAAGGGCGAGCTGAAAGTCAGCCGCCATGCTCACCTGGTGCTGCCCTTCCACAAGACCCAGGACCTGTACTTCGAGGAAGCCAAGGGCAAGGCTGCCATCGGCACCACCAAGCAGGGCATCGGCCCGGCCTATGCTGACAAGTACTTCCGCGTCGGCCTGCGCGCCGGGGACATGCTGCTGCCGGACTTCGAGGAACGGGTCAAGGCCCTGGCCAGCCGCAAGAATGTGCTGTTCGGTGGATACTACGGCCGCGAGGAAATTGACCCGGAGCAGGTCTGGGCTGAGGTGGCTCCAACGGTGGAAATACTGGCCCCGCTTGTGCAGGACACAATCTCCATGGTGCGGCGAGCGATTGCCGCCGATGCCAAGATCCTGCTGGAGGGTGCCCAGGGCACACTGCTGGACATTGACTACGGTACATATCCCTTCGTCACCTCGAGCCATCCGATCAGTGCCGGAGCGCTGCTGGGTACCGGTGTGAGCTGGCGCGACCTGGACCGCGTGGTCGGTGTTGCCAAGGCCTACTGCACACGCGTGGGGGCCGGGCCTTTCCCGACGGAGGACGAGGGTCCCGCCGGGCAGACCA
>JAHEFU010000014.1:8357-22613 GCA_024645305.1 Planctomycetales bacterium | reverse complement strand
AGCTGCGTTTCCAGGCTTCTGGGAGTGTTCGGGACGGTCACGCTCCAGCTAAGCAGCACCGCCAGCAGGATGGACAGGGGCAGGGCCAGTTGAGGTCTGCGCCAGCCTCCCAGCCCCTGCTGCCAGGGGTTGAAACTCCAGCTCAGGCTGTCGGGGTTATCTGTGTCTGACACGGGCGGATTGTAGCATCGTGGGGCCTGCAGCCGATAGAATATCTCCCTGCACCGGACCACTGGCGGGGCTCGTCAAAGGGGTGGCCGGGGAGGTGGAAATTGATAAAGGCGATTCTTTCATTCTGCGGAGCTGTTTTTCTCATGACAAGCGTTAGCTATGCGGACGAGGTCCGCGAGTATCGGCTGGACAACGGGCTTTTGGTGCTGCTCAAGGAAAACCACAATGCACCGGTGATCAACCTCAACGTGGTCTACCGCGTCGGTAGCAAGTACGAGCGTCCCGGGATCACCGGGATCTCCCACCTGCTGGAGCACCTGATGTTCAAGACCACCGAGAACTTCCCGCTCGGCGAGTTCGACAGGCGGCTCAAGGCCGTGGGGGCTGACAACAATGCCTACACATGGCTCGACCAGACCGTTTACTACGAGACCATCGCCGCCCACGAGATTGACACGGCGCTGGAGCTGGAGGCGGACCGCATGCGCCATCTCAAGTGCCTGCCCGAGGACCATGAGTTCGAGATGCAGGTCGTGCGCAACGAACTGGAGCAGCGTGAGGACAACCCCAGTGGCCGCCTTTACGAGGAGCTCCTGTCCAACGCCTTCAAGGCCCACCCCTACGGCATCCCGACCATCGGCTGGGTTGACGACGTGGAGGGCATCGAGACCGCGCAGATCAAGCAGTACTACGACACCTGGTACCATCCTGACAACGCCTTCATAGTGGCCGTCGGCGACTTCGATTCCGACGCCATGTTCGAGAAGATCCAGCGCTACTTCGGCGCGCTTCCCAGTGGCAACGTGGAACTGCCACGCCTGCCGCAGGAACCCCAGCAGCTCGGCGAGCGCCGCTTCAAGCTGCGCCTGGCCGGCCAGCTGGACTACGTGATGTGCGGCTGGCACGTGCCGCAGAGTGAACACCCGGATGCCCATGCCCTCGTCGTACTTGGCAACATCCTCGGCAGCGGGCGCACTAGCAGGCTCTACAAGGCGCTGGTGGACAGTGGCCTTGCCGCCGGGGCCCAGGCTGAGAGTTCGGCCTTCGGCTACCAGGACCCCTTCCTGTTCATGGCCTACGCCCTGGCCAGCCCGGGTGTGTCCGTGGATGACGTGGAGCAGGCGATCCATGCCGAGATTGACATGATCCGGGAGAACGGTGTGACCGAAGCCGAGCTGGCCCGCGCCAAGAAGCAGGCCCGCGTATCCTTCGTGTTCGACAAGGACAGCATCGAGAGCGAGGCCCGGGCCCTTGTGGATTTCGAACTGATGAGCAACTGGCGCGACGTTGACGGGTACCTGCCTGCTGTGGAGGCTGTCAGCAATGAGGACATCATGCGTGTCGCCAACCAGTACCTCACGGAGGACAACCGCACCGTGGGAATCTTCGAGGCCATCCGTCCCGAGGCCCAGATGCTGGGCGGCCCGAGTGGGGATGCAAGTGCACCGCCTTCCTTCAGCCCGCGCCTGCTGGCCCCGCACTACCGTCCGCAGGGCAGCCTTGATTCAGCACTGCAGGCCGGTGCAGGTGATGGCGAAGCCAGCGTGCTGAGCCTGGACAACGGCATTACCCTCGTCCTGCGGGAGAACCACAACAATGCAACCGTCAACATAGCCGGCATCGTGCCCGCGGGAGCCATCAATGACCCGGCGGACAGACCCGGCCTGGCCAATCTCACGGTGGGAATGCTCTCCAGCGGAACAACGGAGCACAGCAAGGCCGAGCTGGCCGAGATCATGGAGGGCAGCGGCATCAGCCTGGGGTTCAGCCCCAGCCGGGAGAACTTCAGCTTCAGCGGCCGCAGCCTGACAGAGGATTTCGGCCTGTTGCTGGACATGCTGGCCGAGCAGCTGCTGAGCCCCGCCTTCCCGGAAAACGAGCTGGAACTGGCCCGCCAGCAGGTCCTGACCAGCCTGCTGGACAGCGAGAATGACACATTCGACGTGGCCTTCACCCAGGGCCGTGGCCTGATCTACGGAGAGGGACATCCCTTCAGCGGACGCATCGAAGGTACACAGGAAGGTGTCAGCGCGGTCACAGTGGCAGACCTGCGCAGCTGGTACGCGGGCCATGTCACACCTGCCGGCACGGTGATCAGCATCGTGGGGGACATTGACACGGCCCAGGCTGCGGAGATGATCCGCGAGCGCTTCAGCGCCTGGCAGGCTCCGCAGACGGACCAGGCCGGCCTGCTGGCACGCAGCGGCGAATTCCGCGACATCGGTGGACAGCACGAGGACATCAACCTCACGGACAAGAGCAATGTGACCCTTTTATGGATCGGCAGTGGCTGCAGCAAGGCGGACAGTGACTGGCCGGCCCGGCTGGTGGCGAACTTCATCATGGGCGGGGACTTCTCCAGCCGCCTCAACAACCGCCTGCGAGTGCAGGATGGCCTGACCTACGGCGCTTTCTCCTTCTTCTCGAACGGCATGGCGCAGGGGCCCTGGGCGGCGATGGTGCAGGTCAACCCGGCAAACATTGACGCAGCGGTGAATGCCACCAATGAGGAACTGACCCGGATAGCGTCAGAGGGCGTGAGCGCCGAGGAACTGGCCCTGGCCCAGTCCTACCTCACGGGCAACTTCCCCGTGCGGCTGTCCACAAACGGTGCCGTGGCCTCAGTGCTCAGTGACAGCGTGTACCTGGGCAAGGGCGTGGGCTATATCCAGGACTATGAAGCGATCATCAATGCGGTGACCCTGGAACAGGTGAATGCTGCCGCAAGTCAGTTCATGGACCCCGCCGGTCTGGCCCTGGTGGTCTGTGGCAGCCTTGTTAATAATCCAGGTGCTGATGGGGAATAATGAAGTGTGTAGTCCATATTGGGGCGCAGGTGTTCAGTTATGGCCTGGTTCGTCCCTGTTATCATCACAGTAGTAATGTGGGGTCCTTCCATACCTAATCTAAGGTACTAGGGCTTGCCCGTGGCCGTGCTTTCGGATAAAATCATGGTTTATGGGTTGTAACCACTCCGGTTTAAATAAGGAGGCGAAATCCGCATGAGGGTATTCGGACTCGGAAATAAAATATGGAAGGTCTCTTTGCTCCTTCTGCTGCTGCTGCTTGGCAGTTGCGGTGGTGGAGATGAAGACACCAATGACAACATGGGGCCGCGCCCCTCGATCTCCAACCTGAGTCGCAGCAGTGCGAACATCGGTGATGAGGTCGTGATCAGCGGATCCAACTTCGGAAACTCACAGTCCGGCAGCAGCGTGCGCCTCAACGGGATCGATTTCCAGATCAATTCCTGGTCAGCAAGCAGCATTACCACCGTGGTTTCCTCAGGCATGTCATCCGGCATCGTCGTGGTTACAGTGGGCAACCTGAACAGCGAGAGTGGCAGCAATGCCCAGCTTTTCATCCCCAATGCCCCGGCCACCACGCCGATCATCAACGCGCTCAGCCCGGACTTCGGCCGCAAGGGCCAGGACAAGGTGACCATCATCGGTTCCGGCTTTGGCAGCAGCCAGGGTACGAGCAAGGTCTACTTCACCGCCGATCCGGCTGTCAGCCAGGTCGAGGGCTTTATCGAGGCAAATGTTGACGTGCAGACCATCGGTGGCACGGAAGTCCCGCAGTGGACCAACTCCGCCATCAAGGTCTTCGTTCCGGCAACGGCCGCCAGCAACAGCGTGGTGTTCGTGGAAGTGGGCGGCAACCGCTCAAACCAGAAGGCCTTCAACGCGCTCAAGCCTGACAGCAGCACCAACCCGCCGAGCATCGACAACATCGATCCGCTCACCGGTGGCGTGGGCGCACTGATCACGATCTCAGGCTCCGGATTCGGCGACACCCAGGAAGGCAGCACGATCACCATCAACGGCAAGAAGATGGAAGTCGTCTTCTGGAGCGATACGAGCATCAGCGTGCGCATTCCCGAGGGTGCAGCCAGCGGCAGCATCCGCGTGACCGTGGGCGGTGAGTTCGACGAGTTCGCAAGTCCATTTGAGGTTGGCAATATGCCGGTGATCACCGGCGTATCCCCCAACAACGTGCGTATCGGCGCAAGTATCCTGATCCGTGGTTCCAACTTCGGATTTGAGCAGGGTACGGGCGAGGTCACCATCGGCGGCAAGGCCCAGGACGTGGCTGACACCAACGGCGCACAGGCCGGCTGGGTCAACAACGAGATCCTGATCCCCTCGCTGGGTTCCGTGAACGCGGACGAGGACGGCAACGTGGCCGTGGTCGTCAGCAATTCCGCCGGACTGTCCAGTTCCCCCTTCAACGTGAAGATCACATCCGACCTGACCGGCTTCGCGGACGTCAGTCCGACCGCCGGCGTGCAGGGCCTGACACAGTTCAGCTACAGCGTCTCCGTGGTCGGCGGCAGCGGCAGCTACAGCTACCAGCTGATCCCTGACAAGACTGACCCCAGCAAGATGGGCAGCGTCCAGAGCTCCAGCCCGTTCACCTATGTCTATGACGCCAAGGGTGTATTCCAGGGCCAGGTACTGATCACAGACAAGACCACAGGCGACAGCGTGATCGTCGACGTCAACAGCACCGTGCTGGTCGTCGGTCCCAATGAGCCCGTGATCACCGAAATGGGCACCAGCGACTGGAACCAGTTCGGCCAGGATGCGCCGAACCTGTTCATGTACTACGACAATGCCGGTGAGGAGAGCTACAAGGTCCTGAGCTTCGGCTCTGAGACCTGGTACCACTCCGACCGTTCCGACCACATCGATGGCGGCAACAAGATCAACGGCTTCCGCCGTGACCTGAAGGCCTTCAGCCCCGGTGGTCCGACCAACCGGCCTCTCGGCTACCGCTACGTTGACGCGGGCGGCAGCGGCTCCCGCATCAGGCTCGTCGGCCTCAACTTCGGCAGCAGTGCCGGAAACCTGGTGCTGGCCTCCGGCACCGCCAACGAGGTCACTGTGGATGTTGCCAGCGGTAACAACCTGGACTGGACGGACACGGCGATTGAATTCGACCTGCCCGCCAGCACCGGCAAGGACCTCAGCGGCAAGATCCTGCTGACAACCGCTGGATCCGAGACCTTCACGACCGTCGACCCGCTGGTCTGCTCGACCCACAAGCTGAGCATCCAGCCCGCCGACGGCCTGACCCCGACCGGCACGATGCAGCTCAATGCCCGTGACCTCCTGCCTCCGCAGATCCCCGGCAAGGTCGGCAACAAGACCTATCTGCTGTGGGTGATCCAGGCCAACTACGTGGATCCCTTCCTGGCAACCCCGACCTCCGGCCTCGTGCCCGTGGTGATCCCCTTCGAGGTGACCCCGACGAGCACCACGATCAGTTTCGACATGAGCCGCCTCAGCGGCAACCTCCCGGTGGAGGTCGTCAACGGCGCTGATCCGAGCGAGGCTGCAGTGGTGACCGGTAACATGATCACCACGGACGGCACGCAGCACTACTTCTATGTGTGGTCAGGCGTGCTGGGCAGCGGCACCAACCAGGAGATCGCCAACTCCGGCGTGATGAGTGAGGCCTACGCTGTTGCGATGGGCGTCGCCGTCAATCCGGGCGTGACCGCCAACCTGAGCGGTAACCCGACCAGCGGCACAAGCCCGCTGAACGTGACCTTCAGTGCAGCCGGTTCCGACAGTGGGGCCGCCGGTGAGTACACCTACACGCTGAGCTACGGTGATGCCACTCCCGACGAGGTCTGGAGCGACGGCATTGCAGTGCCCAACCAGCCGCATGTGTATGCCGCCGACGGCAACTACACTGCGACCCTGACGGTTGAGCGCATGTCCGACAACATGACTGACAACGACAGCGTGCTGATCCAGGTCGGCGGCGGCGGCGGCGGCGATGGTTTCGCCACCTTCAACGGCACCGTATTCCTGTACACGGCCGTACCGCCGATCGGCGGACCCGAGCCTCCCAAGAACCCGCTTGGCGGAGTGGAGCTGCGGATCAAGGACGTGACCAACACCATTGTCGGCACGACGACCTCGGCCGGTGACGGTAGCTACAGCTTCAGCAATGTCGCCTTCAGCGATGGTGACTTCTTCACAATCATCACGACGGATGCTGATACGGGCGGCGGAGCCAACTGGTTCCCCGGCCAGCAGCTGATTGTCGTGGCAGGCTGGTCTGATGGACATGTCCAGGCGGTGAACGACATCAACAAGCTGCCCTAGCAGGCAACTGCAAGCAGACTTCAGAGGGGCGCCCTGCGGGGCGCCCTTTTTTTTGTCAATCAGGCCGGCCATGGTTGCGCCATTTTGTGGAAGCCGGATTCCGGCAAGAGGGTCGGCTGAAACAGTACCGGTCCGATCCTGCGTCCTGTTCAGCTAGTAGAATCAATACGCAGTCCCGTCGGATCGGCGGGAAGCGGAGTGTGCATGAATCCAATCAAAGATGCTATGGTGCTGCTGCTGACTGCCTACTCATACCTTATTCTTGTATGGGTGTTCGGCAGCTGGTTTCCGCACTGGAGATACCAGTCGTGGTTTAAGATGATCGCCGGTGTAGTCGAGCCTTATATGAACGTGTTCAAGCCGCTGAACCTGCGCTTTGGGCAGTTTGACCTGAGTCCGATGGTGGCTATTTTCGTGCTGATCATCTTCAGGGAAGTGATCTACAGAATCTGATCCGAGGTGATGCGATGGGTCTGACCCCGCTGGATGCAGAGAAGTTTGAGTTCCAGGCCGGCTTCCGCGGTTATGACCGCAACCAGGTGGAGCAGTTCCGGGCCATGGTGGTTCAGGCTCTGGAAGGTCATATCCATGAAGCGGTGCAGTTCAAGCGCCGGATTGAGGACCTTGATGAGAAGCTGGCCGGATTCAAGGGCAACGAGGACCTGATCCGCAACAGCATGGTGCTGGCCCAGAAGACCGGGGAAGACGTGGTTGCCAACGCCCGCGAGGAAGCCGAGATGATCAAGGCCCGGGCCCAGGCTGACTGCCAGGAGCTGCGCAATGAACTGGCCCGCCTCAGGGCCGAGCGCGAGGAATTTGAATATTCCTTCCACGGGCTGCTCAGTGGCTTCCTGCGCCGTCTGGAACAGGCCAACCCCCGGCTTGGAGGCGCAGCAGCTGACAGCCAGAAGGAGGCACCCGCCGTTCATGAGAGTGCCGTGGACTTGATGGCACGGCTCACTGAAGGTCTTGTGGTGGAAGAGGAGCTGGACGAATTGCCGCCACCTCAGCCGCCTGGAAACTGGCAGCCTGAGCCGGATATAGTGGAACACCGTCTCACCTCCACATCTGATGAGCTAGACCGTGATGCGGACCATGCTGATTTCAGCCGGATACTCAGCGATGCACCTGCTCTTTCCCATGGGATTGATTCACCGCCCGTAATGGATTCCGCTCCTCCACGGGATCTGGATGAGGATCTGGACATCAGTGCTGAACTTGAGCAGATCAGTGAGCAGAATTCATTCGATGATGAAGTGCCATGGCATCAGGCGAAGGCAGATCCCGAAACGCTGTCTGCTGGATTAGAAGAAATGCCTGATCCAGGCCCGCTGGAGCTGGAGGAAGCGCATGCAGATCAAGCCCCCGCACCGCAGGGACTTGAGGAAGTACAGGGCCTGCAGCCTCCGCCTGAGGACTTCGCATGGGAAACGCCCGCAGAACCACAAGTGGATGACTGGGCTAAACCTGAGCCGGCTGTGAGCTCCATGAGCCAGGCAAGCCTCCTTTCAACACGTCTGCAGCCTTCTCGCAGCGTGGACCCGGCTGAATCGCCGGCAGCGCAACCTGATACTGAGGAAACCGACGAGGGAGAGCCGGGTTCGCGGCGCGAATTACCGCCAAGCAACCTGGACCAGATCTTCAGCGGCCTGCCCAGTGAGCCAGCGCCGGAAGAGGAATCTGAGGATGAATTGCCCTATCGCGCAGACTGGTAGGAATTCTCAATAAGCAACTTAATCGTGAATGAATACACGACTGGACACCTGTAATCAGCAGATAACGTCCGGAACAATGCAAATTGCTGCCGTTACCGGGGAATTCAGCCGGCATATTGTGAATGTTTGCACGAATAGTGCGGCAGTCATGGTATATTACTCAGGTGCGAACCCGCCAAGGAGGGTGGCGCACTCCCTATAATCTGGCAGTGGATCCCCGCTTCAGATTCAGGCGCCGCAAGGCAAGTGACCAGGAATTGCGGCACGAGCAGCAGTCCGAGCAGGATCGTGTGCAGCGTGTGAAGTCCATGTCCTATGGCTTGGTGATTCCTGCCTATCTCGTCAGCGGTACCGTTGCCGGCTGGCTGGCGGGAAGCTGGCTGGACCAGCGCTTTGGGACCGCGTTCTGGCTGCCCACACTCGTGGTGCTGTTCACGATTGCATCATTTGCAATGGTGATCCGCCTGATGGCCAGCCTGAACAATTGAATGGACCAGGAATGTTCAGCACGAAACTCACCATGCGCGTTGTGCGTGATCTGGCCCTGCTGGGGTTGATCGGCGGGATATCTCTAAGCTTCGCCTGGAGTGAAGCCGCCGGTTCGTCCTTCCTGCTGGCCTGTCTCTGGGCGGCCTCCAACCTGGCCCTGCTGTCCCTCTTCATTTCGTCCCTGATTGCACAAAAAAGCCCCGGGAAACTATTGGTGTTCATTTTGGTCTGTGCTAAAATTCCGGCGTCCTATCTCATCCTCTACTGGCTGTTGGCAGCCGACTTCACGGATGTAAATGGACTGGTTGCCGGACTCGTGGCTTTCCCCGTCGTACTGATCGTACGGGGCCTGCTCGACAGGCCGACTGACCAACTAGTTGAGGAAGGTAGATAACATGCTTGCCATGTGGCAGTCTCACGGAGACAGCGCCTCCGAGGATACGCACGACAACCATGCAGCGCCCGAGCACGGCGTCCAGTCCGCGCGCCAGTCCACCGAGGGCCAGGTGGCAACGGAGGGGCACGGTGATGCGCATGCTGCGGCAGCCGGCCACGAGGGCGAGCATGCCGGTGAGCACGGCGGCGGGCATGAGGAAGGCGGATCCAAGATCCCCGAACTACCCAACTGGATGGGTCTCACCCACACGGTGATGCACAATGATCCCGGTCTGCAGGCCTTCGACACCCAGGTCAAGAGCTGGGGTTTTGATGACCCCAACGGAGACCACTTCACCGCCTTTGAAACAGCCACTTTCGGCATGCTGACAGTGCTCGGACTCTGCATCTTCTTCGTGGCGATTACCCGCAAGCTGAAGGTCCGTCCCGTCAAGGGTGAGAAGCTCGCCGGCGGGGCGATGTTCAGCGAGATCCTCTTTGAGTTCTTCGAGGATTTCTTCGGGGCCATCGTCGGCCGCGACAAGGTGCGCCGCCACCTGCCGCTCGTGGGCACACTGTTCGTCTACATCCTGATCTGCAACTGCCTGGGCCTGCTGTTCCTCGGCAAGGCTCCGACCGCCAACCTGTCCTTCAACCTGGCCATGGCGCTCGTGGTGTTCCTCTACGTCCACGGCTCGGCGATCATCCAGAGCCCGCTGGGCTGGCTGAAGCATTTCCCCGGCGCACTGCCTTCGGCCAAGGAACTCGGCATGGGTCCGGCCAGCTACGGCATCATTGCCTTCATGGCGATCCTCTTCACGATCATCCACATCATGGAGCTGTTCATCCAGCCCATCTCGCTGTCACTGCGACTCTACGGCAACCTGCTCGGCAAGGACGTGCTGCTCGGCGTATTCGCCGACCTCATTCCCTGGGTTCCGCTGCATACGCCGTTTTTGTTCCTTGGGCTTCTGCTCGGTGCCATCCAGGCGCTGATCTTCAGCCTGCTTTCCGCTGTTTACATAACTATGTGGGAACCGCATGAGCATCATGAACACCATGAACATCATGAGCATGCGGAAAGCCACGCGTAACATCAATCTATAAATCGTTTTCAGGAGTTTTTGTCATGGAACCAGGTGCTGCCTTAGGATTGGGTATCCCCATCGGCCTCGGCCTCGCGGCCTTCGGATCGGGCATCGGTATCGGTCTGGCCGTCAAGGGCGCAATGGAAGCAATGGGCCGTCAGCCCGAAGCCATCGGCAAGCTGCAGACGGCGATGCTGATCGGTGCTGCTTTCATTGAGGCCCTGACGATCTACTCGCTCGTCATCGCGTTCGTGCTGCAGGGCAAGATTCCGGGCGTCGGCCAGTAACGGAGTAAGTTTTGCTTGAATTAATCAACCTGCCAGTCATAATCTCGAGCCTCATCGGGTTCCTAGTCCTGATGGCTGTGCTCTGGAAACCTCTGTGGACCGCGGTTCCGGCTGTGATTGACGAGCGCCGCCGGAGCATCGAGGAGGCCTTTGACGAGATTGACCGCGCCCGCACTGAGCTTGCTGCACAGCAGGCTGAGTACGAGAAGCGCATGGCGGAGATCAATTCCGAGGCCCAGGCCAAGATGCAGGAAGCCCTGGAGAAGGGCCAGGCGGCCGCCGCTGAGATCAAGGCAAATGCCGAGGAACAGCGCGAGAAGCTGCTGGCCCGCACCCAGGACGACATTCACCGCGAGAAGGAGAAGGCCATGGCCGAACTCCAGAATGCGGCGATTGACCTGTCCTTCAGGATCGCCCAGCGCGTGATGAAGGAAGACCTGGACAAGGGACGCCACGACAAGCTCGTGGCGGGCTTCATCAGCGAAATGCGGGAGCTCAACTAGCATGCTCGGAGCTGTTGCCAAGCGGTATGCCACGGCCCTGTTCGAGCTGACGCTCGAGCAAGGCACGATGGAGGCCGTGGACGCCCAGGCCGGGGTGCTGGAGGAGGTCTTCAAGGATCGTGCGATCCGTGACTTCCTCGGCTCGCCGCAGGTGCCGGCCGTCTCCAAGAAGGACCTGATCAGGTCCCAGCTCAAGGGGCGGATTGACGACACCCTGCTGACGCTGGTGCTTCTGATGATCGACAAGAACCGCATCATGGCCCTGCCGGATGCGCTGGCCTACTTCGACCACCTGACGGACATGCACCGCGGTGTCGAGGAGATCACGATCATCAGTGCCGTGCCGCTTGAAGCGGCGCAGAAGCAGGCCATCGTGGACGGGGTGAAGCGCTTCAGTGACTACGAGAACCTCGGTGTCAGCGAACAGGTTGACCCGCGCGTACTCGGCGGTGTCAAGGTGAAGCTCGGTGACCACCTGGTGATCGACGGTACCATGGCGCACAGACTCGACCAACTGAAGGATGAACTGCTCAACTACCGGCGCACCATCGCCGGGGCCTGAGCCGACCAGGAACACAGGGGCCCGGGGCGCGGTGTTGACCGCGTTGTGCCACTGACAACTCGTGTTTGACAACACAGGAGATATAGCAAGCCATGTCAGCTATCAGACCGGAAGAGGTAACTGCATTACTCAAGAAGCAGATCGAGAGCTATGAAGGCCGGCTCGAACTTGAGGACCAGGGTACGGTCGTCCAGGTGGGCGACGGTATCGCGCGGGTCTTCGGCCTGTCCAACTGCCTCGCATCCGAAATGCTTGAGTTCCCCGGCGGCGTGATGGGAATGGCGCTCAACCTCGAGGAGGAGAGCGTCGGTGTCGTGCTGCTCGGTGATGACTCGGGCGTGAAGGAAGGCGACCCGGTCAAGCGGACCGGCAAGGTGCTGCAGGTACCCGTCGGCAAGGCAATGCTCGGACGTGTTGTCAACCCGCTGGGCCAGCCGATCGACGGCAAGGGTCCGATCGTGACGGACAAATTCCGTCCGCTGGAGCGCAAGGCCGATGGCGTTGTCTACCGCCAGCCGGTGCACGAGCCGCTGCAGACCGGCCTCAAGGCCATTGACTCCATGATCCCAGTCGGCCGTGGCCAGCGCGAGCTGATCATCGGCGACCGTTCCACGGGCAAGAGCGCGATCATCCTCGACACGATCATCAACCAGAAATACACACATGAGACAGACACTCCCGTGTTCTGCATCTATGTGATGATCGGCCAGAAGGAATCCAACGTGGCGCGTACGGTTGCCAAGCTGGAGGAGACCGGCGCGATGGCCTATTCCATCGTCGTCAGTGCCTCCGCCTCCGACCCCGCACCGCTGCAGTACATCGCCCCCTACGCCGGAGTGGCCATGGGTGAGGAGTTCATGTATGACTCCAAGGACGTGCTGATCGCCTACGATGACCTCACCAAGCAGGCCGCCGCCTACCGTACGCTGTCGCTTTTGCTGCGCCGTCCGCCGGGCCGCGAAGCCTATCCCGGCGACGTTTTCTACCTGCACAGCCGTCTGCTGGAGCGCTCGGTCAAGCTGGCGGACCACAAGGTCTGCCCAAACTGCAAGAAGACGAACCCCCTAAACAAGCTGCATGCCTACGAGGAGCAGGCGATCTTCACCAAGTGCGCCAGCTGCGCCAGTGACATTGGAGCGGTGGAAGTCCGCCGCGGTGGATCGATCACGGCCCTGCCGGTGATCGAAACCCAGGCCGGTGACGTTGCAGCCTACATTCCTACGAACGTGATTTCCATCACCGACGGCCAGATCTTCCTGGAGGGTGACCTGTTCTACCAGGGTGTCCGTCCGGCTGTGAACGTCGGTATCTCCGTGTCCCGCGTGGGTGGAAACGCCCAGACCAAGGGCATGAAGAAGGTGGCCGGCTCGCTGAAGCTGGACCTGGCGCAGTATCGTGAGATGGCGGCCTTCGCCCAGTTCGGTTCCGACCTGGATGCCGGCACCCTGCGCCTGCTCACACGAGGCAGCCGCATGGTGGAACTGCTCAAGCAGGGCCAGTACGTCCCGCTGGCTACCGAGGAACAGGTCGCGCAGATCTGGGCCGGGGCCAAGGGCTACTACGACAAGCTGCCCGTTGAGCATGTGCAGGCGGCCAGTGCCGGTTTCGTGCAGTACCTGAAGGACAACTTCGGCCAGGTGCTGGCGACGATCCGCAGCAAGGGCAACCACGCTGACGTTGAGGAGAACATGAAGTCCGCTGCAGACCAGTTCTTCGCTGATTATGCGGCGAAGCACGCCGGTTAACGGCAAGGTGGAAGCGATGCGGCAGGTTCTGACGATGGAGGATGTGGTTGGCACCAAGGTGCTGATCCAGCTTAATCGTGAGGCCTTTGAACTTCTGGACCTGCCTGGTGTCTACAGCGAGAAATTCGCGGCGAATGTCACGGGACTTGACGAGCTAGGAATGTGGATTGAGCACCCGAACTACAAGGTGGTGCCGGTCTTTGATGATCAGGATGCGTACATTGCGCCTGAGAATCGCATTGAGGAGAGCCATCGGGCCGTTGTGCTGATCAGGTGGGATTACATCCACACCGTGATCCAGTTCCCCGAACGGCGGGGCTGGCGGGCCGGAGCGAACGAAAGCGATATCGGCTTCAAGCCGCGAAACAATGGAGATGTGACGAAGGAGGACTCAGGTGGCTAAGGGCGGCAAGGAAATTCGTACGCGCATCAAGTCGGTCAAGAGCACGCAGCAGATCACCAAGGCCATGAAGATGGTCGCTGCATCGCGTCTGCGCAAGAGTGAAGGCCGGACACAGGCCAGCCGGCCATATACGGACACCCTGGCCGGGGTGATGCGCAATCTGGCCAGCGTGGCCTCCGATGTGGACCACCCCTTCCTGAGCCATGTGAATGCTGAAGCACCAAAGGTACTGCTGCTGCTGTTCACCGGCGACAAGGGCCTGTGCGGGAGCTTCAATGCCAACCTTGTGAAGAAGGCCGAGAAGTTCATTCGTGAGCAGCGTGGCGTAGGCCGCGAAACTGAGCTGGTCTTTGTCGGCAAGAAGGGCTGGCAGCAGCTCGGCCAGGGGGACAAGTGGTTCCCCGGCTTCAATGAGAACACTACATATTCAGACCTCAAGCCCGTCAACGCGGTGCTGACAAATGCATACCTGGATGGTGAAGTGGCGGAGGTGCACATGATCTACGCCCGTTTCATCAACGTAATGAAATCCGACCCGACCGCCGTGCGCCTGCTGCCGATCCAGAGCCTGGAGCCGGCCGGCGAGGATGAGGCGGAGGGCTTCAGCGACAACTACGACCTCGAACCCAGTCCGGAGGAGCTGCTGACGGCACTCCTGCCGCGCTACTTCCAGACCATCATGTTCCAGGCCGCCATGGAGAACTTCACCTCCGAGAACGGTGCGCGGATGGTGGCCATGGAGAATGCCACCAAGGCCGCGGGCGACATGATTGACGCCCTGACACTCGAATACAACAAG
>JAHEFU010000014.1:0-8347 GCA_024645305.1 Planctomycetales bacterium | reverse complement strand
GATATCGTGGGCGGAGCGGAGGCCCTCAAGGGATGATCAGGCTGATTTCCAGAGCTGGCAGGGCTACGGTGAATGATTCGCCGGCCCGTGCGCGCGGGAAATCACTGCCCGGGGCATTGAACAGCACAGGCGGCGGGACACTCCTGTCTTGCATGCTGATTAACTGCAACTGCCCGAAAGCCGATTCTCTTGATATGGCTACTGATATATCCCCCAGCCGGGCTGCAATGCCCCGGATCCTGCAGCTCTTCATCCTGACGGCCACAGCCATCCTGCTCTCCTGCAGTGCTGCGCTGGCACAGCAGGACCAGCAGCAGGAAGATGGCAGCGATGCCATGGTGATCACCCTGGAGCAGATGTCGAAGGACCTCGACAAGTTCCGCACGGAGCGTGACGGGATTGTTGTGCACTTTGTGCTGCCCAAGGGCTGGGACCTCGTCGAGCAGGGGATTGACCCCAAGACCGGCGAGGAAATCAAGGAAATCGGGGTTTACGCCCTGCTGGCCCGCCGCCCGATGCAGGGTAACGCACCGACGGACTTCATCTTCGAGATGGACATCTATGAGCGACGCCTGATGGATGACCTTCCGCCGGACCTGACCGAGGAGGAGCGCAAGGAGGATTTCCAGTTCATGAGTTTCCTCAATGCGCAGATCAGCTTCAATGCCCGGGCGGGCATGAAGATGACGAGCGAGATCCGGGACATCGTGCCCAAGGAATACCGCAAGGGCATGTTCTGGGTCCCGATCTACTATGAGAGCCAGGCTAATGGCACGAAGCTGCTGACATTCACCACGGCGGTGGATCGCAAGCTCATAATGCTCAAGTTCCTGATCAGCAAGGATGCGATGGACCTGCACAAGGGACTGGTCGCGCTGATCGTCAACAATTCCTGGGTGATCACCGCCGAGGAACTGCGTGAGAGGGAGAAGGAAGCCGGGATCGAGGATCCCAACCTGAAATAGACATTGCATGAGGAGTGCCGGCCGCGTTTGGCGGGGTGCTCAGGAAAAGTTGTAGTTAAGGAGTTGACCATGGCGGATGTCGCCACACAGACAGGCAGCAGAACAGCTGGCAAGATCGCCGAGATCATCGGCCCGACAATCAGCGTCGAGTTCCCGGAAGGCAAGCTTCCGGCGATCAACAACGCCATCGAGGTCCGGCATCCGGAGACGAACGAGCTGATCGTCGCGGAAGTGGCCCAGCATCTTGGCAACAACGTGGTGAAGTGCGTCTGCATGGAAGGCACCGATGGCCTGATGCGTGGCATGGCAGCCGTTGACACCGGTGCCCCGATCACCATCCCGGTGGGCGAGCGCTGCCTCGGGCGGATATTCAACGTGCTGGGCCATCCGATTGACGAGGCCGGTCCGGTGGCCGCGGGCACGATGTACCCGATCCACCGTGATGCCCCCGCCCTGACCGACCAGAGTGTCGGTGTGGAGATCCTCGAGACGGGCATCAAGGTCGTGGACCTGCTGGCCCCCTACCTCAAGGGTGGAAAGATCGGACTGTTCGGCGGCGCCGGCGTGGGCAAGACCGTGCTGATCCAGGAGCTGATCCGCAACATCGCCACCGAGCACTCCGGCAAGTCCGTCTTCGCCGGCGTCGGTGAGCGTACCCGTGAGGGTAACGACCTGTTCCTCGAAATGAGTGAGTCCGGCGTGATCGCGCAGACCGTGATGGTCTTCGGCCAGATGAACGAGCCGCCGGGAGCGCGCCTGCGCGTGGCCCTGACCGGCCTGACGATGGCGGAGTACTTCCGTGACGAGGAAGGCCAGGACGTGCTGCTGTTCATTGACAACATCTTCCGTTTCACACAGGCCGGTTCCGAGGTTTCCGCGCTGCTGGGCCGTCTGCCGAGCGCCGTGGGTTACCAGCCGACCCTGCAGATCGAAATGGGACAGATGCAGGAACGCATCACCTCCACCAACAAGGGATCCATCACATCGATCCAGGCTGTCTATGTACCGGCGGATGACTACACCGACCCGGCACCGGCGAATACCTTCGCCCACCTGGATGCGACGACGAACCTCGACCGCCGCCTGACCGACCTCGGCATCTACCCGGCCGTGGATCCGCTGGCTTCAACGAGCCGCATCCTCGACCCGCAGGTCGTCGGCGACGAGCATTACCGCGTGGCCCGCGGCGTGCAGCAGACCCTGCAGCGCTACAAGGACCTGCAGGACATCATCGCCATCCTCGGTATGGAGGAGCTGTCGGAGGAGGACAAGATCATCGTCAACCGGGCGCGCCGCCTGCAGCGATTCCTGTCCCAGCCGTTCTTCGTGGCCGAGCAGTTCACCAACATGCCGGGCAAGTACGTACCGCTGGCGGAGACCGTCAAGAGCTTCGGTGCCGTGCTGGATGGTGCGCATGACGACCTGCCGGAGCAGGCCTTCTACATGGTGGGCGGCATTGACGACGCGATCGCCAAGGCTGAGAAGCTGCGCAGCGAGAACTGATCCAGGAGCAATTGATGGCAACGGCAAGTTACAGTCTCAAGGTGGTTACCCCCGACGGCGAAGTCTGGAGCGGGGAGACCACGAGCTGCGTGGTCCCCGGCCTGGACGGCTATTTCGGCGTCTGGAAAGGCCATGCCCCGCTGATCAGCGGAATGGAGCAGGGCACGCTGATGATCGAGCATCCGGCGGAGCACCGCATCCGCTTCATCGCGGTCGGCGGCGGCTTCGTGGAGATCGGCAAGGACGGCGTGACCGTGCTGGCCGAGACGGCGGAGCAGGCCGGTGACATCGACGTGCGGCGCGCTGAGGAGGCCGAGAAACGGGCCCGTGAGCGCCTGCAGCAGTACTACTCCCAGAATGACCTGAACGTGGACATCGAGCGCGCCGTGTTCGCCCTGAGAAAGGCGATGGTCCGCAAGGAAGCCGCGAAGAAGGAAGGCGAGAAGCGCACGCATATGTTTTAGGAGGTCAGCTGTAAAGCTGACAACAGGGAACAGGGAACAGGGAACAGTAGAGGCTGCTTCCAGCAGCCGGATTGGAGGTCAGAATTCATTCTGACAATAAGACGAATGAAATGAGGGAGGCCTGCGGGTCTCCCTTTTTGATTTTCCGTCTCGCCCAAAGGGCTCGACGGTCTGGTGCTGCGGCCGGCTAAGTCCAGCCGTGGCCGGAGCCGCGCTGACGGGGCAGCTATGGGCGAAAGGGTAGCGGTGCTGCCCTGCGGCAACTGGGAGAGAGTGCGGCGACGAAGGGATGGGGTAAAACCCCATCCCGGCGGCGGTGTTACCGCAGCCCTGCGGAAATTTGCAATCAGAATTGAATTCTCTGTGTGCTCTGTGGCTCAATCTTTTCTCTGTGATAACCATAAAACCGTATCGCAGAACTCGGTGCCAGTCGAGCGCAGCGAAGCAGGCCGTAGTGCGCTTTCGCGCGGGTGACATCGTGGTCGCCAGAATGGTTTTGTCAGACACAGAGTTCCACAGAGAACCACAGAGATTCACAGAGGAAAAATGAATATTGGCAATCGCCTGCCTCACGGAATGCATAGCGCATGATGCATCTGCTCGCGTGCTGGCGTCGCGAGGCGACGCCGCTATCATTCCATGGTTCTTTGCGCCTCTCTTCAGGCTCAGGGTCTCTGCGTCAATATAACCAGCCTGGCGGGCACGATGCTTCCCGCGCGGCTGCGCGTCTCACATGCGCGCGGGTGACAGCTTGGCATGCGTTGCGGTTCTTTTGGCGCAGAGGCGCAGAGGGAAAACGGAGGCGCAGAGGGGATGTAATCTGGCAACGATCCCTCCCTCACGAGGCTCATTGCGCACGAAGCGCCTGCCCGCGTGCTGGCGCATCGGGGATGCGCCGCTACCGGGGAATCGCGATCCATAAGTCGTAAACCGTGATCCGTTTCGAAGATTGCGCGCAAGCGAGCTGCGCGCCTCCAAACTCCAAACTCCAACCTCCAACCTAGGCGGGAGCTTCGCTCGCGCCGCCGCTCCCGTAGATGTCCTCGCCCTCGCTTTTGGCAATCACCACCGCGCCGCAGGAGTCGCCGAAGATATTGTTCACCGTGCGGGTCATGTCCGGCAGGCGGTCTATCGCCAGGATCAGGGCCGCGGCACTGGCCGGGATGCCGAAGTTGCCGAGGATCAGCACGATGGCCACGAGGCTGGCACTGGGCACGGCAGCCACGCCGATGCTCGTCACCAGTGCGAGGATGGCAACCGTGATCATTGTCACGAAGTCCAGCGGGATGCCGTAGGCCTGCACCAGGAAGAGCACCGCCACGACTTCGAACAGGGCCGTACCATCCATGTTGACGGTAGCACCCATGGGGAGCACGAAGCTTGTCACGCGGTTGGATACCCCGGCTCGGTTTTCCACGCAGTCCATCGTCATCGGCAGGGTTGCCGCCGAGCTGCTGGTGGAGAAGGCCGTGAGCATCGCCGGGGCCATGGCGGCGTAGTGCTTCAGCGGATTGACCCGCGCTGCGAATACAAGCACCAGCGGCATCATTACGAACAGGTGCAGCAGCAGGCCGCCGAACACAGCCACCAGGAATTTGGCCAGTGGCACGAATGAGTCAAAGCCTGTTTCGGCGATCACCCTGGCCACAAGCGCCAGGACGCCGATCGGCGCAAACAGCATCACGAAGTGCGTGATGCGCATCATCAGCTGGAACATGCTTTCGAGGAAGGTCAGCATGAATTCGGAATGCTGCGGGTCCAGTTTCGTGGAGAAGAAACCCAGCAGGATGGAGAAGAAGATCAGGCCCAGCATCTGGCCCTCGGCGGCCGCCTTGACGACATTGGCCGGTACCATCGAGATGAACACATCCTTCAGGTCGCCGAAGCTCTTGCCTTCGATCCGCTCCTGGAAACTGGCGCCCAGCTCCTGGCGATCCAGTCCGAGCATTTCCCGCGCCGGCTGGCCATCCACGATGCCCGGCTGTACGATCGTGACCATCAGCACACCGATCAGGGCCGCCAGACCCGAGGTGCAGATGTAGTACAACAGGGTCTTGCCACCCAGCCGCCCGAAGTTCTTCCCGCCCGTGTTGGCCACTCCAGCCCCGATTGAAAAGAAGATCAGGGGCACGATCAGCATTTTCAGGGCGTTGATGAACAGGGTGCCGAAGAAGTTGTAGGCCTGGATCAGGGTTTCAGCCAGTTCCGGGCTGCTGGAGCTGATTCCGCGGGTGGCGAAGCCGATGATAATCGCGAGCACGAAGGCGATCAGGATCTGCCAGTGCAGTTGCAGTTTGCGCATCAGTATCTCTCCGCAGGCCGGGATCGGGCGCAGGCAGCCCGAGTCCATTTTAGCGTCAGGAGCTTTTCTCCCGACAATCATCATGGTTTGTTAAGTGGTCTGACCAGCAGGAGTCTCGCAGCTGGCAGGTACTAGAATAGTCTGGCCTGATCTGATCGGGCCTCTCGCAAAATTTAAGTATTGAAATTGCACTAATTACCGCTCATGTCGGACACAGGAATCGAGAAGCGCAAGGCCGAACACCTCAGGCTCGTCCGCGAGGACTCGGTGCTGCACGGCCAGCCCACGCTTTTGTCCGACATCCGCCTGGTGCACCAGGCCCTGCCCGAGCTGAACCTCTCTGACATTGACCTCAGTGCTTCCCTGCTCGGCAAGCGCCTGCAGCTGCCCCTGATGATCACTGGGATGACCGGCGGCACTGACTTTGCCGGAGAGCTGAACCGTGGCCTGGCTACACTGGCGTCTTCCCAGGGGATCGCCTTTTGCGTGGGCAGCCAGCGTGTCCTGTGGCGCCACGAAACTCTGCTGGCGGATTTCGCTGTCCGTCCGCAGATCGGTGATGGCCTGCTGCTGGGCAACATCGGCGCCGCACAGCTGCTCAGTGAGCCGCTGGAGAGCATCGTGGCCCTGGTGGACATGATTGAGGCCGACGGTCTCTGCCTGCACCTCAATCCTGCCCAGGAGCTCGTGCAGGAGGAAGGCGACCGCGACTTCCGCGGTGTGACTGAAAAGATAACGGAACTGAATGAACGGCTGGAAGGCCGGCTGCTGGTGAAGGAAACCGGAGCCGGGCTGTCCCCGGAAACCCTGCTGAAGCTCAAGGCCAGCGGTGTCAGCTGTGTGGACGTCTCCGGCAGCGGAGGCACGAGCTGGACGCGGGTGGAACAGCAGCGGGCTGTAAGTGACAGAAGTCGCAGGCTGGGCCGCAGCATCGGAGACTGGGGCGTGCCCACGGCCTTCTCGATCATCGCCGCCCGGCGGGTGCTGGGCGACGGTGCCAGCATCATCGGCAGCGGTGGGATCAAGGACGGCCTGGATGTGGCCCGGGTGATCGCCGCAGGTGCGGACATTGCAGGCTTCGCCCGCAGCGTGCTGCTGCAGTTCCTGGACCATGGCACGGCCGGAGCAGCGGAGTGGATTGAACAGCTGGCCGAGGAACTGCGCAGCATCATGCTGCTGTGCGGTGCGCGAAACTGCCGCGAGCTGCAGAACGTCCCCCGGGTGTACACCGGTGAACTGAAGGACTGGCTGGCTGCCTATGGATGGGACGGCCAGGGGAGCAAACAATGACCGAATTTGAGCCGCAGGCAGGGCAGCAGGCCCTCCCGCAGGAAAAGACCTCGCGCATTCCGCGCTTCTACCGACTGAGCGTGGAACAGCGCCTGGCTTACCTGGCCCGCAGCTTCGCCCTCTCCAACAGTCAGATTGCGGAACTGCGCAACGGCCAGAGCCTGCGCATCCGGCATGCGGTGAACATGGTGGAGAACGCCGTCGGGGTCTTCGGGCTGCCGCTGGGGCTCGGTCTGAATTTCCTCGTTGACAACAAGGAACACCTCGTGCCGATGGCGATCGAGGAAGCCTCGATCATCGCCGCGGCGAGCAAGGCGGCCCTGATGATCCGCAAGGCCGGGGGCTTCGTAACGGAAGTCGGTGCCCCGGTGATGATCGGCCAGATCCAGATCCTCGATGTGGAGGACCTGGAGGCCGCCGCAGAAGTACTGGCGACCAATCGCCAGCGGATCCTCGAACGGGCCAATGAACCCAACGAACGGATGGTGCGGCGCGGAGGCGGGGCCTTCGACATCGAGACCCGTATCCTCACGGACGATCGTGATGGCAGCCGGATGCTTGTGCTGCACCTTCTGATCGATGTGCGCGAGGCAATGGGCGCAAATGCGGTGAACTACTCCTGCGAAGCCGTCGGCAACCTGGTGTCGGAGCTCTGCGGGGGACGCATCAACCTGCGCATCGTCAGCAATTATGCCGACAGGCGACTGGCACGGGCCAGTTTCCGCCTGCCGTTTGAACTGCTGGCAACGGCGGACATGGCTGGCGATGTCGTGGCCCGGCGGATGGTGGAAGCCAGCCGCATGGCCCGCATCGACCCCTACCGTGCCGCTACACACAACAAGGGCATCTTCAACGGCATTGATGCCGCGGCGATCGCACTGGGCCAGGACTGGCGTGCGATTGAGGCTGGCGGGCACGCGTATGCGGCCCGCAGCGGACAGTACCGTGGACTAACTGAATATGAAATGGAAGGCAATGAACTGCTGGGCCAGATTGAGCTGCCCCTGCAGGTGGGCTGGGTCGGCGGGGCTGTCAACAGCCACCCCGGTGTCAAGGTCCTGCGCCTGGTGAGTGGCGTTGAGAATGCAGGCGAACTGGCATCACTGCTGGCGGCGGTCGGCCTCGGGCAGAACTTCGCGGCCTGCCTGGCATTGGCAACGGACGGCATCCAGAAGGGCCACATGGCCCTGCATGCCCGCAGCGTGGCCATCAGCGTGGGCACTCCCAGCCAGGATGTTGAGGAAGTCGCCCAGCGGATGATCGCACTCGGCGAGGTCAAGGTGGCAACGGCGGAGCGTGTACTGCGCGATCTGCAGGACAGCCGGATGCAGGGTGCGGACACAGGTGAAATGCCGATCGAGAGCTGGGCACCCGGCAAGGTTGTGCTGTTTGGCGAGCACGCCACGGTCTACGGCCAGCCGGGCATCACCGCTTCCATCGATGTGAAGCTGAAGTGCCGGATCCAGCATGACCCGGCCGGCCCGCGCTTCCTGCAGCCGGTGTTCCGCCAGGTGTTTGAGATGCCGGAAAGTGACCTGGATATCCGCCTGTTCAGCCAGGTGGTGGATGAGGCGCTGGCAACCTATGGACTGCAGCAGGCCCCGATCGCGATTGCCATTGAAAGTGAGTTGGTACCGGGCATGGGCCTCGGATCCAGTGCCGCCTGCAGCGTGGCACTGTGTACGGCGCTCAGACGCTACGCCGGGATGGAGTACCAGCGCCGGCTTGACAACAGCCTGTTCGAGGACGTACAGAAGCTGGAATCCATCTACCACGGCAGCCCGAGCGGAATGGATGCCGCCACCGTGCTCAACGGCGGTGTG
>JAHEFU010000175.1 GCA_024645305.1 Planctomycetales bacterium | reverse complement strand
GAGCGCTTCATCCGCGCCGATGGGGTCGCCGCTCACGATCATCGAGAGCGCTTTCTGTGGGCCGACCACGCGCGGCAGGCGCTGCGTGCCACCCGCGCCGGGGATGAGCCCGAGGTTGATCTCTGGCTGGCCGACCCGCGCGGAGTTGGTGGAAATGCGGAAGTCCGTGGCCTGGGCCAGTTCAAGTCCACCGCCCAGGGCGAAGCCGGAGATGCAGGATATCGTCATGCAGTGCATCTGGTTCAGCTCGTGGAACACCTCGGAACCCAGCTTGACGAAGCGGTAGGCCCCGCGGTCGTTCACCTTGCCGAGGTCCCCGTCAATATCTGCACCAGTCGAGAACACCTTTTCGTACCCACTGATCAGGATCAGGCCGCGCAGGGTCGGATTGCTCAGCTCAGGCAGGATGATTTCCCGCAGCTGCTCGAGCAGGATCGTGTTGATCTGGTTGCGCTGGTTGTCCGGACGCTGCATGGTGAGCGTCAGAACGCTGCTCTCCTTGTCCAGTTCCTGCCGGAAGTACTGTTCCGTGCTCATCAGTCGTGTCTCCACTTCGGTCCTGCTGACCACTGTAATATTACATGCTGAAGCGGGGGCCGGACTCCTCGTGAAACCGGCGCTATAATCGCCTGATGCCACACGTGATCTCCGTGGCCAACCAGAAAGGCGGAGTAGGGAAGACAACCACATCGATCAACCTCGCTGCGGCGCTAGCCGCACTGGGGAAGCGCGTGTTGATGGTCGACCTCGATCCGCAGGCCAATGCGACAGCCGGCCTCGGGGTTGAGTCAGAGAGCGGAAGCTCGATTTACAACGTGCTGATGGATGGGGTGCCCCTCGCGGAAGTGCTGCGCGCCTCTGCGATCAGTGGCCTGGATGTGGCCCCCTCGCATATCGACCTGAGTGCTGCGGAACTGGAACTTGTCAGCGCACTGGCCCGTGAGTATGCGCTGCGGCGTGTCCTCGAGAAGGCGGAGCTGAGTCATGATTACGTGATCATCGATTGTCCGCCAAGCCTCGGCCTGCTGACTCTCAATGCGCTGGTGGCCTGCGACCATGTGGTGATCCCCGTGCAGTGCGAGTTCTATGCACTGGCCGGCCTGGCCAAGCTGACGGACACCATCGGGCGGATCCGCAGTGCGCTCAATCAGAAGCTGGACGTTGCCGGAGCGCTGCTTACCATGTATGATTCAAGGACCAATCTGAGCCGGGACGTGGTGGATGAGGTCCGGAACAACTTTCCGGGCAATGTATTCGAGACGGTGGTGCCGCGCAGCGTGAGGCTGGCCGAGGCACCCAGTCACGGGGCACCGATTACGGTGCATGACCCGGAAGGCAGTGGGGCGAAGGCCTACATGGCAGCCGCCCGGGAACTGATTGACAGGATGGAAGGCACTTAAATGAGCAGGAAACGCGGACTGGGCAAGGGACTGGCGGAACTGATACCCGCGGCGGGGCCGCCGCGTGAGGGCGAGAAGATCACGGAACTGCATATTGCGCTGATCGACCCGAACCCCTTCCAGCCACGCCGGGAATTCGACCCAGAGGAGCTGAGCGAACTGCGAGCCAGCATCCGCAGCCAGGGCCTGCTGCAGCCGATCACCGTACGCAGTTCTGACAACGGACGGTACCAGCTTGTCACCGGTGAGCGCCGCCTGCGGGCCTGCCGTGATCTCGGGCATACCCAGATCCAGGCGATCCAGCGTGACTTCAGTGACAAGCAGCTGCAGGAGCTGTCCCTCGTCGAGAACCTGATCCGCGCTGACCTGAATGAAATAGAGGTTGGGGAAGCGCTCGAGAACCTGCAGAACCGCTATGCCTACACCACAAGCCAGCTGGCGGAAGTGATCGGCAAGAGCCGGCCCGCGGTGAGCAACACCCTGCGCCTGCTGGAATTGTCAGACAAGGTCAAGCAGTTGATCCGCGTTGGCCGGATCAGTGCGGGGCACGGGCGCTCCATCCTCAGCTTCCCCGCTGAGCAGCGCGAGGAAATGGCTGAGACCTGTGCCCGGGAAGGCTGGAGCGTACGCGAGCTGGAACGCCGCGCCGCCGAAGCTGCCAATCGCGAGCCGATCCGCCGCCCGCGGCGCAAGCAGAGCGTGAAGTCCAGCGAGCCAACCAGGCTCAAGCAGGCTGAGAGCCGCCTGATGGAGCACCTCGGCACGCGGGTGCGGCTTAGTGAATCAGCTGGCAATGGCAGCATCAACATCAGCTACCACGGCGAGGAGGACCTCCAGCGCCTGCTGTCCATCCTGCTCAGTGAAACTGATCCGCTGTAGAGTAAGTGAACAGTAGTCGGTAGTCAGATGACAGTAGACGATGGTCGGAGTACAGGTGTGCAAGCCGTGATCCGTTGGTACGATTGAGAACTCACTCTTAACCCCTCTCCTCTCAGCACCGGGCATTCCCTTCGCAGTGCTGAGCACTGCCTTGTCCCGCTGTAACCTGTGCCCGGCAAACTCGTCCCTGTATAGCAAGGGCCTGTCCCAGCCACACTGGCCAGCGTGGCTGCAGCCCGGTGGCCGACGACGGGAAGCCGGCCGCTGGTGGACAGGCCCACACATTGGGAATCAAGCCAGGCAGTACGCTGCCAGAATTCCATGCCAGAATAGCGTTGACAACCATCCGTGCCCATGAAATCTGGCGAGGGATTGCCAGTCAGCATGGCATCCCACGGGAGTCCATGTAGGCAGACGGAAACGCTAAATGCTTTCAAGGGATTCATGCCTTATCAAGATCAAAAGCAACACTCTTTGCCTTCCGGCGGGTACTACATAGTATGGCTGGAAAGAAGATCACGGACAGTAAGAAGAAACCGCCAAGGGCTCCCGACAGCGAGGGCCAGGGGATCGGTGAATCTGATGTGCAGGATGAGGCGCTTGACAATGCGGAGCCCCTGCAGATGGCTGCCGAGGCCGAAGGTGGTGCGGAGTTTCCCCAGACGGACTCAGGTCTGAGCACCAACGACAGTGGCATCATCACGGACTATGAGGCTTCGATCCCGATCGTGATCCCGCCGGGGGCGCGCAGCCCCGTGGACGACATAATCGAGGTGCTGCACCGTGAGGTGATCGGCCAGGACCGGGCCATTGACGCCATTGCCCGGGCGCTGTTACGCTCCCGCGAGGGTTTTCGCACGCCCGGCCGTCCGATTTCCACGATGTTCTTTGCGGGCCCGACCGGCGTAGGCAAGACCGAGACCGTGCGTGCCCTGGCCCGTGCTCTGCATAATGATTATCGGGCCATTCTCAAGGTTGACTGCTCGGAATACAGCGAGCCGCATGCGATCGCCCGCCTGATCGGTGCCCCTCCCGGCTATATCGGCTCGGACCTGCCGGCCATCCTCTCCAAGGAGAATGTGGAAGGTACGGTCAACCGACTGATCCTGTTCGACGAAATCGAGAAGGCGCACTTCCGCCTGCACAATCTGCTGCTGCAGATCATGGACGAGGGCCACATCACCCTGGCCCGGCGTACGAAGGACGATCCCGGTGAGGTCAGCTTCGAGGACTGCATCGTAGTCATGACAAGCAACGTCGGCGCCAGTGACATCGACAAGATCCTGCGCCAGAACCGCATCGGCTTCCGCAATGCGGAAATGGGCGCTGACCTGAAAACGGACCAGCAGATCTACGTGGCGGCCAAGGAAGCCCTGAAGAATATCTTCTCGCCGGAATTCAGGAACCGCCTGACGGAATTCATCGTGTTCCGTGCGCTGGACCGCCCGAGCCTCTACAAGATCCTGCAGAAATTGCTCAACATCTCTGCCGAGCGCTTCGCCGGTCTCGGATTCAAGCTGCAACTCAATGATGAGGTGCGGGACTGGCTGGTGGACCGCGGTATGGACAGCGAGCTGGGTGTCAGGCCGCTGGTACGGGCCGTGGAGAAGTACATTGATACCAAGGTCGCGGAACTGCATGCCTACGGCCTGATCCATGAAGGCGACCTGTTGGAGGCCCGCATTGAGGAAACCGGCGAGCTGGCCAGCGACGGGATCACACCCAAGAGCGAGATAGTCTTCTACCGTACGCCCCGCAGCAACGAACAGGGCCGCAGGAAGCGCAAGCTGCCGGCCAAGAACCAGCGGACGGAAATCATCCTGCGGTACTAGCGCTGGATTGATCCTGTGTTCCATCATTTCTGGACTCCCTGGCTTGAATGCCGAGCGCGGGCAGTTTTCGTCGGCGTCGGTCGGTTAGAATCACCTGTGTGCGGATTGACCGGCTTGATCTGAAATCTGGGAACATCATCCGTGCAACCTAGTCTTATGTATTGTGTTAGTGGCAGCAATGGCAGACACTTATCTGGCTTATAACTCTCCTGAAGTAAGTGAGCTGATTGTGCGCTGCCAGCAGGGAGACCACCGGGCCTTCGATGAGCTGGTCGCAAAATACCAGCGCTACGTCTTCAACCTCGTCTATCAGCACCTCGGTGAAATAGATGAAATCGAGGATGTGTCCCAGGAAATCTTCGTCCGCATCTATAAGTTCATCGGTAAGTACCGGGGCAATGCCAGCCTCGAGAGCTGGATCTACAAGATCGTGCTCAATTACTGCCGGACCCATGCGCGCCGCCGTTCCAGCTTCAGCCGGATGTTCATTTCGGCCCCCAAGCAGGCAGCAGGCGATGAGAAGAGCTTTGAGATCCTGGACACCCTGCCGGATGCCACCTACGACCCCGCAAAAACGGTGGAGCAGCGCAGGCTGGTCCAGGACATCATGGAGGCGGTGCGGGGGCTGCCGGAGATCTATCGCACGATCCTGATCATGCGAGAGGTCAATGAACTCAGTTACGAAGAGGTAGCTGAGATCCTCGGCATTTCCATCGGCACCGTGAAATCAAGGATCAGCCGTGCCCGCGATCTTGTAAGGCAGAAGGTGAACATAGCGTGAATCGATTAAAAGCAAAACGATGGCTCAACGAGTACCTGGATGGCGAAATCGGACTGGCCGACAAGGCTGAGTTCGAGCGCATGATGGCCCAGGATCCCGAACTGCGTCAGGAGTATGAGCAGCTCAGGAAGATCAGCCTGCTGATGTCCAGCGGCCCTGAGGTGGAGGTGCATCCCAGTGCCTTCCGGGCCAAGCTGATGGATCGCATCGTTCCGCAGCAGCGTTACAACTTCACACCGCAGCGGGCCTTTGCCGGTTCCATGCTGGTGGCCCTGCTGGTCGTGACCATAGCGTTCTTCCAGTACATCTACAGCCGGGCCGTGGAGAACAATGCGGGCAATGTTTCCGTGGCTACCGCCGGCCTGACCAGCGAAAGCACCATAAGCATCAATGCCTCGGCCAGCCAGTTCCTGAATGCCACACTGCAGCGCGTGGAATCTGGAGATAGCCGGGCGGCGCAGAAGCTGGTCGAACAGATTGACCGGCAGGCCGGGCTTTATGAAGGTGCCTTCTGTACGAAGACAGCTTCCGGCAACAGCTATATCTTCCCCGGCGGCCTGCCTGGCGAACTCAACATCCGTGTGGATGCCATGAGCCTTGGGGAGATCCAGCAGATTGTTTCGCAGTATCCCGGCAGCAGCGTTGCGCTTGTCGACCTCGCGGACGGCAGCCAGCTGAGCCTGAGAGATTACGGTGTGATACACCCCATGGGCCGCATTGACCTGCGGATCACGTTCAACCGTCCCTGATCAAGTAACACAACATCCGGACTTCCAACTGGCGTCCGGGAACCACAGCAATTATTGCCCCGGAGTTTCCGGGGCATTTTTTTGCGCAGAAATTACTGAACTGGTTTGAGCAAATGGGAAGGAAGATCCAACGGGCAGCGTTAACCTCGTTCATCCTGCAAATACAGGTCCGGATCTGCCTTCCCGGTAATGCAGACCGGCGAAGGGAACCCGGGTAACGCTTCGGGTAGGGTTTAATCACTTCCCGGACAGCATTGGCGCTCCAGAAGCTCGCTCAGCGAGAGATGATCACCTTGGACACATCGCCGATCCCATCCAGTTCAGAGCTGCCGCCATCGGGCCAGCTGACTGTCAGGCGGACCGGGTCGCTGCCCTCAGGGATACCGAAGTGCTGTGGTCCCAGATAGCTTGAGAGGTAGGTATGCCCGGCCAGCACCTCACGGTGCAGGACCCGGCCATCCGAGAGTTCCAGGCTGAGCTGCGCACCGATGCCGCTGGGGTTACCCGCCGGCCCCGCCAGTGTGACCGCCAGGCCCCGTCCGGCGCTGTTCTCGGGGAGTGCCCACGCCACCACCGGATGTGCGTTGCTGACACTGAGCA
>JAHEFU010000174.1 GCA_024645305.1 Planctomycetales bacterium | reverse complement strand
GTTGGAGATGTACCCGGCATTGGCGCGCAGGTCAAACTCCTCGCTGAGCTTCTGGGTGACACCGAGTGTGCCGTTGATGCTGACCGGCTCGCTGCGCGGTTCCTGTGTCCCGTCCTGGTTGGTCTGCCCGCCGCGGATGTCAATGTTGTGGCGGAATGCCATGTTGGCGGCCGTGTCCCCCGCCTGGTACTTGAAGTTCAGGTTGTTGCGCCAGGTGTTCGTCAGGCGGCCGATGGAGGTTCCGCTGGCCGAAGGGACAAAGCTCTTCTGGCGGTCAACCTTCAGCGATCCGTTGAACTTTCTGGAGAAGTTGAGCTCCTGGTCCAGCAGGAAGCTGAACTCATTGCCGGAGTCGGACGTGCTCTCCTTGCGTCCGAAGAGGTCCACGGCCACGGCCTGCGGCCATTCCTCCTTGAAGTAGGTGCTGATCGTGGTCACACCGACCTCCGGGTTGTAGAAGTCCTGGCGCAGGCCGACACCGACGCCGCGGCGCTGCATCACGTCCCACTTCATCACACCCAGCAGCGGCCCGTTGACACCCTCGGCCCAGCGCGTGGAGTAGGTATAGGCGAACTTGGCAAAAGCCCCCTCGGCCCTGCTCCAGCCGTAGCTCTGCTGGACCTCGCTCTCCTCGGGCTCGTAGTCGAACTGGTCCTTGGGCAGCGGGATTGACAATAGCGGCACGTAGGCCACCTTGTTGTTGTGCACGTAGACCCAGACATCGTGCAGGGTCACGCTGTGGTCCTTGCGGTAGTTGACCTTGCGGGCGTTGAGGCGGTACTCCTTGAGCTGGCCACAGTGCGGGTCGCAGGTCGTCACGTCCGCGTTGTACATGATCATCTGGTCGAAGGTGCCCAGCGCACGGTCCGCCATGAAGAAGATGTTGCCCCGCACGCGTGGCCCGGTGGTGTTGCCCTCCACCCAGAACAGCTCGAAGGTCTCGGCGTCGTAGTTCAGGTAGGCCTCGTCAGCGAAGACGATGTCGTCACCCTGCTGGATGGCAACGTAGCCCCGGGCATAGGCCGTGGCCGCCTGGTCGTTGACCTCGATGAAGTCCGCCCAGACCGCCATCGAGCCCAGCAGCAGCTCGGCGTTGCCGGTGAAGGTCAGGATGCGGTTGCGGCGGTCGTACTGGAAGGCGTCAGCGGCCTTGAAGGTCAGCTGGCCGTTGGCCAGGGGGATGCTGATCCCGCCGTCCGGGCGGGTCTCCCCCGCCAGGTCCAGCAGGTTGAGGCTCTCCTCCACGTTGCGGGCCGTGCGCTCCTCGTCGGTCTCGGTCTCATCGAGGTCCGGCAGGGGCCGGCGTCCGAGATAGGTCCGCTCGGGCTTGTAGAACTGGTCAGCATCCGCCGGCGGGCCGATCTCATCGAGCAGGGGCACATCCAGATCCAGGGTCGGTGCGTCGTACTCGGCCACGTTGCCAGCGGCCTCCGCCGGGCTGGGGAGGATCATCTGGGTATCCGGCGGTTCAGCGACGGTGTGTGCATCACCCTCCGCGCTCGCCTCGGCGACGTTGGCGGTCTCGCCCTGCGCGGCATCCGCCGGCTTGTCAGGACTGACGGACTCCGCCTTGTTGACAGGCAGGCGCGGGTCCACTTCCGGGATGGTCGGCATCTCCGTCGGTTTGTCAGCCGGCTCTTCCGCGCCGCCCTCCGCCACATTGGCGGGCGGATTGTCATTTTCGGTGGGCGGCTTGCCGGGATCCGCGGCCGGCTTGTCGTTGTCAGGCTGGGAGGATGGATCGTTGACAGGCGGCTTTTCCGCGCCGGGCTCAGCCGCCGGTTTGTCAGCATCGGGCTGCGGGTCAGGCTTCTTCGGCTCTGCCTGCCTGGGTACGGACCCGCCCTCAGCGGCATTCACCGGGCTGCCGCTCTTTTCAGTTTCCTTGTCAGCGGCGGGATCCGGACTGGCTGGTTTCTGTTCCTCACGGCTGGGGGGCGGGGGCTCCTTCTCAGCGGTGTTCTGGGCGGAGGCGGGCATGAAGCACAACACGCAGCACAGGCAGGCGCAAAGCGCCGCCAGCATCCTGCCGCCTGTTCCCGAGCCGCCCCAGCTCAAACTGATTCCGCCTTTCCTCTGTCCACTAGGCTTCCTGACGGATGCCACGGGATCATGTTTGGTCCAGATACATTATCTGTATGAACCAGAGGGCAATTATCCCACACGCAATATGGGCAGGGCCGGCGGGAATGGAAGAATCAGGGGACTGCGCGGGGCTAAATGCCGGTGTGGTCGTCGCTTTCCAGCGGACGGCCCTTCTTCTCCAGCTCATTCCTGCGCTTCTCCTCGCGCTTGAGCTTCTTGTCCAGCGAGGGGTTTTCATCGCGCAGCATCTGCTGGCGCTCCATGGGGTCGAGCACTGACATCGGCTGGCGGCCATAGAAGCTGATGTGGCCGCAGCCGAGGCACATGTAGACGTCAATCGGGGTGGCGCGGTCGTACTTGACCTGCATCCAGCCGTAGCTCGTCACGAAGTGCGGCTCACGCGTCACGCCAAAATTGGCAACCGAGGACATGTCGCCGCGCACGGCCTGCCCACCGCAGACCGCGCAGGTCTTGCGGTTTTCCGCCGTATCCGGATTGTCCTTGCCCCTGCCGAAATCTATCGGCAACGGGTCGTTGTTGCTTGCCATGGCTGTTCCGCTTAAATGTTATCACAGCAGGCCCGTCAGCGCAGTCGGCCACGGCCCTGGTGGATCCTGTCATGCCTCCGCCCGAGCGCACTGCTGCCGGGAGCATCCTGCTGCTGTCCGGCATTCAGCGGGCGGGCATTGCGCGGCCGGCGTTCCCCGTCGCCGGGAGGCGAACCATCTGCATCCATGCCGGCGAACTGGCTGCGCAGCCAGAGACTGACTCCCAGCAGGGTCAGGCCCAGTGCCAGCAGGCAGCCGAAGGGCAGCCACAGCACAAGCCCATGCACCACACCCTGGCGGACCGTGAATTCGACCACGGGGGGGGCATTCAGGTTCGCGGTGAACACACCGTTCTCACTCTTGAAGTGGAAGTAGTAATAGCCCGTTTCCCGGTCGAGGCTGAACTGCTTGCGGATGCTGTCGCGCATCCCCGGCCGGAAACTGTGCTCACCGTACAGCCGGACCTCATCCTGGCCGAAGACCGGCAGGCCGCTGGCATCGCGGACCTCGAAGCGGCTGATCCACATGCCCTCAGCGGTATCCGGCAGGGTCGCGTTCACGAAGTAGCGGCCCACGACCGCTTCCTCGATGTAGACCGGCCCGAAACTGAAGCCGCGCTGGAACTCATCAGCGGAGATCTGCTGGGAAAGACTGAGGCGTCCGGAGAGGTTGAAGGCCCACCACTGCCAGGCGAATGCCAGCAGCACAAGCAGCAGGCCGGCATATGCCAGGCCACGAAGCCTGCGCAGTACGGTCAGTCTGCCGCGTTCCCCTGCGACAGGACCTCCCCTTTTATTCTCAACCACGACAATATTATAGCAAACAAACGTATATGCTGCAGCAATCCCCGGGATTGCTGCTGGCTGCCCAGCCCTGACCTGACTTATGATTGAAGCGTGAGCATACGAGTCGTGGTCAGTGATGCCCTGAGCAGGCGGGTGCCGATGTTCGACAAACTCCGCTATGCGGAGTTCGAACGGGCCGTGGCGGATGTAGTGAAGGGCCGGGCCAAGTACCGCCTGGTGCATACATCGCCCTCCAGCAAGCGCCGCTTCTACAGGGTGCGCCAGGGCGATTTCACGCTGTACTACAGTGTCGCTGCCGACGATCCCACCAATGCGGTGTTCGAGGAATTCCTCTCCGACGATGAGGAGGACCTGATCATGGACCTGTTCGCGGAGGGCCGGGACTGAAGTACCGGAGCTGCAAGGAGTAAGCAAGCAATGAGCCAAGATCCCTGGAAGAAGGCCTACCGCATGAGCAAGAGCGCAGGTGGGGCCAAAGGCAAGGCCGCTCCCGGGCGCCTGCAGCGGCAGACCAGCATCCCGCTGGTGATTGCCCTGCTGGTGCTGCTGCCGCTGGCCGTCGGTGTTGCGATGTTCTGGTTCGCCTGGCAGAACCGTGGGACCCTGCTGCCGGAGTATGCCGACGAGCTGCCTCAGGAAATTGTCAACAGGATTGACATCCCGCCGCGCCAGGTGGATGTGCTGCTGATTGACGAGGGGCTGGGTATCGGCCTGGCGGTCTTCGGCAGCCAGGGCGAGGTCCTGCGCAACACCCGCGAATGGGGCATTGAATGGAGCCTGACGACATTGGGGGCCGAGCGCTTCAGACTGGAGACTGAGGGACTGGTGATCACCGCCGCCGGGGATGTGATCGAGGGCTATGTGCTGGAACTGGACAGCGTTTACCAGAATGCGCTGTGGGAGCCCTGGTTCGCGGATCTGCGCAGGGCCAACGTGGAGCAGCAGCTCAACCTGCGGGAAGTGCAGGGTGATGCGGATCTGCTGCCGGGGCGCACGATCCTGGAACTGAAGGGACCCAAGCGCGTGCAGTACGCCGGCAACTGGCGGCAGCCCGCCTACGAGCTGGAATTCCGTGACGGCTGGCTGGAGGAACTGCGCGCCGGGATGGCCATCGGCCCGGCCACTGAGGCGGGGGACAGCGAGCCGGACGGGTAGAATATGCCGATGCGTTACCTTTCAGCACTGCTGATCATCCTGGCCTGCCTTGCCGGCAGCGGCTGCCGGCAGCCCGAGGAAAGCGAGAAGAGCAAGGCGCAGAAGGCCTTGCAGGAATCCTTCCAGCCGGCGGAGCCGATCCCGGCCGAAGGTGCGCTTTTGCATTATGACGGCCTGCAGCTGGGAATGAGCACCCTGGATCTGACGCAGGTCTACAATGCGCCGGATGGCAAGGGCGAGGGATTCTACCGCGGCTTCCAGGACTATGACAGTGTGCAGACGCATGTGATTGAATTCGAGCGCGCTGATGACAGCGGCCCGCGGCGGATCCTGACCCTGTCCTTCTACCGTGACCAGCTGTACATCGTCGTTGACAGAATAGAGGGCCTGAGCGCGGAGCAAACCGATGAATGGCAGGCCAAGCTCGTCGAGCTGTATGGCGAACCAGCCTCGGAGAACGTCCCCGGCGCCCAGTGGAGCTGGGGCAGCCCCGAGATCCTGCAGCTGGTATTCACGCGTGACAACTCCAGTGAGCAGAGCATGACCGCCAATGTCGTGCTGGAACACAAGCCGACCGGCGAGGCGGCCTACAACTACCTGCGGAACTGGGAGGAACGCCATCCGGACTTCCTCGAGCAGCGGCAGCAGGAAGCCGCAGGGCAGTCGGAAGGCAGCCGCGCGGGGCAGTGAGCCAGACGGCCGAGGCGTCCTGCGCACGCTCGATCAAGCTTTGGTAAAATAGAAGAGCCCCAAAAGGCCTAAGGACACATCCATGAAACTGACTTTCCAGGTCATCGCTGCCGGAATTCTGCTGATTGCCCTGAGTGCATGTGGTGGCGGGCGCAGCACGGATACTGCTGCCTCGCCTGCATCAGGCTTGCCCGGAACGGCCGGGCTGAGCCCCGATGCGGCAGGACTCGATGGCATCTTCAGGGCCGCCCTGCCCGATGAGGAATTCTTCCTCGCGGCCCGGACCCCCGCCGTCTCCAACCTGACGCAGGCTGGCGATGACTTCTGGGAAAAGAGCGCCAATGTCAGCGAGAACGGTGCCAGCCTGGCCTTCAATCCCCCGGGCGGCAGCAATGAATATGCCATCTGGCGCTTCAACGGCACTCCTGCCGACAGCATCGGGATGATTGACCTGGCCCTCGGTAACGCGGCGGCGGGTGCCGGATGCTGGGTGGGAATTGCCAACTATGGCACGGGCCGCTGGCAGTGGCTGGGCTATTCTGACGAGGCCGCCGGGGACCAGTTCGCGGCGGCGGGCAGCGCCGGAGAGCACAGTTCGCCGTCCGGGTTCATCTACGTTGCCGTGCTGACCGACCAGGCGGCGGGTTTCGACGTGGAGCTTGTGACAATCGAATACCTTGAGCGCTACGACATCAGCGGCACGGTGCTGGACTACGGCGGGCAGCCGCTGGCCGGGGCGCTGGTGACAACGAACCTGGCGGACCCGCAGCCGGTGATCAGTGACAATGCCGGGCAATTCAGCCTCAGCGGCATCCCGAACGGCAGCTGGGCGGTGATGGCGACCCTCGGGGGGTACGCCTTCGACCCGGTCGCCACGATGGTCAATGTTGACAATGCTGACATTGAGGGCTTGATCCTGCGTGGAGCGCCTACAACAAGTGAGCTGCTGGACGGCGATCCATTTGAGCCGAACAACAACCTGCTGGACG
>JAHEFU010000013.1 GCA_024645305.1 Planctomycetales bacterium | reverse complement strand
GATGTTTACACCAGTACCTGGTTTGGTAATGAAGCCCAGACGCAGGGACGTGGGAAAAGTAAAAGGACTCTGTATCCAGCTAAAGATTTCCTTCGGTCAGAAAATGTAAACAGCTTAACAAAAGCCAATAATGATAAGGCACTTAGCGAAGCAATCAACCTATTTGATGCAGAATGGCGAAGAATAGTTCTCACAGCTATAGAGTCCGCACATCAGTATCGATTTTTCCATTGGGAGCTGGAATTTCCTGAAGTTTATTATTCTATGGGTCAAAAGAAAACAGATCCTGGGTTTGATGTCATAATAGGCAACCCACCTTATATAGAGAATCGTGATATTCCCTATTCACCGGTTTGGCTAGCTTCTTACAAATCTGGCAATACTTATTCATACTTTTTCGAGGTAGCAAAAAATGGTGTAAATAGACATGGTGCTGTTTCCTTCATTATTCCTATGTCTTCTATTAGTACACCTAGAATGGAGTATATTCAAAATTGTGTATTTGAATCATGTTCCTCAGTACTGTCACACTTCGCAGTTAGACCAAGTAAAATATTTAGTGACGCTGATATGAATGTTTCGATAGTTTCAATCCATGGAAGAAATTCATCTTCCCCTTCTAATATACGTACTACAGGCTATACTAGATGGAATAGAAATGAAATTGAATCTCTAATATGGAAATTGCCGCGTGTAATTATAGACAAAGAAATATGTATAGAAGGAAGCATACCAAAATGTGGAAACTATATGGATGCTCAGATATTGAATCGATTGAGGAAGAATCCATTATCAATTAAGAATGTGATAGATGACAGTGGCTCAATAATGTTTTACCATTCAGGGGGAAGATACTGGAGAAAAGCTTTGCGACAAAAATTATCGACAGAATATAAGGAATTGTCCATCAACACAGAACTAAGTGATGTAATATTTTGCTTATTGAACAGCAATCTATTTTACTGGTGGTGGATCATGTATTCAGATTGCTATCACGTCACAAAACGTGATGTCCTTCTTTTTCCATTACCACCAGAAGAGCGAGTAATGGAATTTAATGATAAGTTTAAAAATCATGGAATTGAACTAGAGCGCCAATATTTTGAAAATGCAGATATCATTAGTAGAAATAAAGGAGGAAAACAATTCAACGAGTATCAAATTTACCCAGCTAGGAGCCTTAATTTAATTAATCAAATTGATGTATTGCTGGCTGAACTATACCATTTTGAACCTAGGTGGTTGGAGTATCTGTTACAGTTTGATATGAAGTTTAGATCACACGTTAAAGGAGATTAGTATGCAAATTCACTTGCAAAATCCGACAAACATCATTAATGATGACAACGAGGGAGAAATCCCTGCGTGGATTTGTCCACGTTGCAACGAGGCAAAACGATTGGAGGAATTTGGGTTCCGAAAACGCGATGATCTCTATCCAGACGAGAATGTTGATGTGTGGATGAAGCAGTCTTGGTGCAGAGCATGTAGATAGAAAAGACTTGATTGTGCCATACCCATAGATAGGAGTTCGCTTGCGTTCTATTCCGTACATCATTGACAATCGCAAACATCAGATGGTTGATGTACTTAACGACATACTTTCTGATCATGAAGGGCGCAGCTTAGATATTGCTACTGCCTATTTCAGTATCAGTGGCTATGATCTGCTGCGTGAAAACATGGATATGCTCGGCAGCTTTCGGCTGCTGATCGGTTCAGAAGTTGAGAAAGGCAGTCAGGTTGGTTTGCACGATGTGAACAATGTGGTCAAAGGGCTGTTAACAGAAGAGCTCAATTCGCTACCATTCAATGAACAGCGCTTGCGCATGGTGGAAGATTTCATCAAGTTCTTGCGACGCCCGGAAGTTGGCATCAGGGTGTATGACAATGGTTTTCTGCATTCCAAAGCCTACCTCTTCTATAACGACCTCCCAAAGGGAGTAGAGGATCGACTGAGACCTGTTGCCTGTATTGTTGGTTCCAGCAATCTTACGGCACCTGGCTTGCGCAGAAATCGTGAGCTGAACATGTCACATCAGGTTAATCTGCAGGAAGCACGGGACGGAATTAAGGCAACGGCTCAATTTAAAGTTGGCAAAATCAGCCCAGGGGCACAGGCGATTCAAGAGCTTGATCATTGGTTTGCGCAGCACTGGCAGGAAAGCAAGGAATTCAAGAAAGAATTGATTGAGCTGCTGGATAGCAGCAAATTTGGCAGCAAGGAATATTCTCCCTATCAGGTCTACCTGAAAGCACTGTACGAATATTTTGGTCAGGATCTGGAAGGGGCGGAGCCGGAGCAGTTCAAGAGTGCTGTTGATCTGGCTGAATTTCAGGATGATGCATTCAAGAAGGCCAAGAACATAATCACTCGTTACCACGGGGTGATGATCAGTGACAGCGTTGGTCTGGGAAAGACCTGGGTTGGCAAAAGACTGCTGGAAGAGTATGCATACAAACTAAGGCAGAAGGCCCTGGTGGTTTGTCCGGCCAGCCTCAGAGACATGTGGGAACAGGAGTTAAAGGAAGCCACTATCTCTGCCAGCATTGTCAGTCAGGAAGAACTGGGTCAGGAAGATTTTGATTACCGCAAGTTTGGCGATGTGGACGTAGTGCTGGTTGACGAGTCACATAATTTCCGCAACAGAACAGCCCAGAGATATGACAATATATCAGCATTGATCAAGTTGAATGGTGGACAGGGCAAAGCCGGGTATCGCAAGAAGATCATTCTCATGACTGCAACTCCTATCAATAACGACCTGTTTGACCTTTACAACCAGCTTAGTCTGATTACCCAGGGCAACAAGGGACATTTCAGCGCGGTGGGAATTGGTGACCTGTATAAATACTTCCTGCAAGCCCGCAGAGATTTTGACAAGCCGGAAGGCAGGATCAGTTTGTTCAACCTCCTGGAAGAGATTGTCATTAGACGGACGCGGGGTTTCATCAAAGAGAACTACCCCGAAGCCAAGATCAATGGCAAGTTAGTCCACTTCCCCGAACGCAAACTGAAAACGCTGCGATATGATCTGGAGAGTACGTACGAGGGAATATACGACGAGATATTTGATGGAATCGAAAACCTGAAACTGGCGCCATATGCGATTGAATCATACAAGCTCGTTTCGGAAGATGAGTTCGAGCGTGGTCGAGGCGAAGCACTTGTTGGCATTTTCAAAAGCAGATTCATGAAGCGCTTTGAGTCAAGCGTGGAGGCATTCAGAATCAGCGTACACAGGAGTCTGGAATTTCTGAAGTCCTTCCGTGAAATGGTTGATTCCAGTCAAAGCGAGATCAGAATTCTGCGCAGTAAGGATTTCCAGAAGGCTCTTCGATACATTCGTGATGTTGAAGGAGGGGAAGATCTGGATTCACCTGCTTCCAGGCTCGCTGATCTGGATGACAGCGAGGATGCCAGAAAGATCATCGAGGGAATGGAAACTGCCAGCAAGAGCGAATTTGAGATTGACAGGCTCATGGCTGATCTTGGCAGTGATATTGAAACGCTTGAGCATATCTACAAAGTATTGAAACAGATTGACCCAGATGAAGATGCCAAGCTGCAAAGACTGAAGCAGTTGCTACAGGAAGAGTTCAAAGCTAAGAAGGTGCTCCTCTTTACATACTATAAGGACACAGCAAGATACCTTTACAGGCAGCTTGGACATCCGGAAAGTGAAAGTGCAAAGAAGTTCAAGGAAAAGCTGGGGGGAGTTACGATCAGGCGAATAGATGGGGGCAGCAACGCCAGGGAACGCCGACAGATTGTCAGTGCGTTCTCTCCTAAGAGTCAGGGAAAGGAACACTGGAAGAGCAAAGAAACAGAGATTGACATCTTGTTCTCCACAGATGTGCTTGCAGAAGGCCAGAATTTGCAGGACTGCGGGCATCTGATTAATTATGATCTGCACTGGAATCCAACGAGGATGATTCAACGAGCAGGACGAATAGACCGAATTGGTACCGACTTTGAAGAACTGCTGCTTGGTAACATGTTCCCGGAAGAGGGCCTGAACAAATTGCTGAAGCTGGTTGAGACGTTGAATCGAAAGCTGACTCATATCGACCAGGCGGGAATGCTGGATGCCAGTGTGCTAGGAGAGGAAGTTAATCCTCAGAACTTCAACACAATCAAGCGAATTGAGGCTGAAGACGGTACGGTAACCAAAGAACTTGAAGAAACCATCGAACTGGTAAGCAGTGAAGCATTAATGGCAAAGTTACTCGATGCAATGAATACTGTTACCAGAGATGAACTGGACAGAATCCCGGACGGAATCCACAGTGGCATGGTGACAGGAAAGGCAAAGGGAATCTTCTATTATTTTGTGGCAGAGCTGTCGGATAAACAGAAGCTGCACTTCTGGCGATATGTGGATGTAAATAAAAACAAGGTGCATGTTGAGGATAACAAGTTTGTGATTGGCAACTTGATCACGTGCGACAAGGATACAGATCGGGTAGTTGAAACTGATTTGTACAATCAGAAATTTGACTTGCAGGAAATGGCCATTGAGGACATCCTCAAATCGCATCAGCAGCAGCAAGCGCTGGAATTGGCTCCAACTTCACTGGACAGACTACAAATTGCTGTCCTGACCATTCTGGAAGACTACATGAACCATCCAAAGGTGAATCGCTCAGAGCTGATGGAATTACGGAGATTCATTAAGCAGCCCATGTTGAATGTGCAGATCAAGTTACTCAGAGATTTAAACAAGCAGTTCCAGCAGGACAGCAGTATTCAGAATCTTCTTACATCCTTAAAGGAAATGCGAACGAAGTATGGGCTGATGCAAGCAGAAGATGGATCAGAACCAGAATTGCTAAAACTTACGCGGGATGATCTTCGCCTGATCTGCTTTGATGTGCTATGCAGCTAGTAATCGTAAAGGCATCTCACCCTTTCCCCAGCTTCGTATAGCGGGTCAGTCCCAGGCGTGTTAATCTCCTTTGAATCAGTGGGCAGTGATCCGTGGTCAGTGGTCAGACGTCAGGGATAAGGGATCGCGGACCGGATTTACAGATATCCGGGCTTTCACAAGGTATATATAAAGGGTCACGCCATTTCGACAGGCGTGGCATCGGGGCAATCGGAATGTTGAATCAGCGGCGGGGCGCCGCCTCCATGAAAGGAAGGTGGAGTGACATTGAGGGATGTAACTTCCACCCGACCCGGACACGCGAAGGCGTGGCCGCAGGGTCAGACCGTCGAGTGCTTGCACGAGGCGGAGGAAAAGGTCGGCGACAGGAGTGTCGCCGCCACGGAGTAAAGGTGGAACGACATTGAGGGATGTAGCTTCCACCCGACCCGGACACGCGAAGGCGTGGCCGCAGGGTCAGACCAGCGATCCCTTGGGTGAGCTGGAGGAATCACTATGGATTTTTACAACTTTTTCAGTTTCAGTGCGAAGAAGGCCATCTACCGGGCCAGTGAGATCTGCGCGCAGTTCAATAACCAGTACCTGGAGCCGGAGCACATCTTCTACTCCATCCTCAACCTGCGCTCCTGCAGCGCGGTGCAGGTGCTGCACCAGTTGAACGTCAACCTCCCCAAGCTGACATACAGCCTGGAGGCCTACCTCTATGAACATGCCGGCAGCTACAAGGGCAGCGCCTCCTTCTCGACGCGCACCCTGGCCCTGCTCGACATGTCCTTCAAGGAGGTCAAGCGCCTGCACCACCGCGAGATCGGCACCACGCACCTGCTGGTGGGGCTGAGCCAGGAGCGCAGCCAGTTCCTGCGCAACCTCTTCGAGGAGCACAACCTCGACCACAAGAAGATCCGCGACATGTTCATGACGCACCTCAAGGGCTATTCGCACGGCCAGGAGCGCAGCAAGGAAACCTCGACAACGAGCGTGGTGCAGAAGTTCAGCCGCAACCTGACGGAAATGGCCCGCGAGGACCAGCTGGACCCGGTGATCGGCCGCGAGCGCGAGATCGAGCGCCTGGTGCACATCCTCAGTAAGCGCATGAAGAACAACCCGATCCTCGTCGGCGAACCCGGCGTGGGCAAGACCGCCATCGTGGAGGGCCTGTCGCAGCGCATCGTCAACGGGCAGGTGCCGCCGAGCCTCTCGGACTGCGAGGTGCTGTCAATCGACCTCGCGGGCATCGTGGCCGGCACGAAGTTCCGCGGGGAGTTCGAGGAACGCCTCAAGGCGCTGATCAAGGAGATCCAGGACAGTAAGGGCAAGATCATCATCTTCATTGACGAGCTGCACACCATCCTCGGGGCCGGCAGCGCCGAGGGCAGCCTCGACGCCGGCAACATCCTCAAGCCGAGCCTGGCGCGCGGTGAGCTGCGCTGCATCGGGGCCACGACATTCAAGGAATACCGCAAGTACTTCGAGAAGGACGGGGCGCTGTCCCGCCGCTTCCAGCCGATCTTCGTGGAGGAGCCGAGCTTCGACGAGACGCTCGAGATCATGCGCGGCCTGCGTGAGGCCTACGAGACGCACCACAACGTGAAGATCAGCGAGGGCGCGCTGGAGCACGCCATCAAGCTCAGCCAGAAGTTCATCCCGGACCGCAAGCTGCCGGACAAGGCCATCGACGTGATTGACGAGGCCGCGAGCTGGGTCAACCTCGAGCGCGAGACGCGGCTCAAGCGCGCGCATGTCTCCGAGGGCGAGGAGGGCGATGACAGCGAGAGCCGCGAGTTCGAGATGCCGGGCCGCGGCCTGGAGCTGCCGGGCCTGCCCGAGGGGGTCGCCCCCACGGTGGAGCAGTTCCGCAGCGGGATGGGCGAGAGCCTGAGCCAGACTGACGACGGGGCGGACGACATCGCCGTTGTCAACGAGGAGCACATCGCCAAGGTCGTCGAGATGTGGACGGGGATCCCCTCGCAGAACATCACGATGGACGACCAGCGCCGCCTGCTTTCGCTGGAGAGCGCCATCACCGGGCAGATCCTCGGCCAGGACCCGGCGGTGCAGACCATCGTGCGCTCGCTCAAGCGCAGCTATGCCGGCGTGCGCAAGGGCAACAAGCCGATCGGCAGCTTCATCTTCCTCGGCCCGACCGGCGTCGGCAAGACGGAGCTCGCCAAGTCGATAGCGAAGCATGTGTTCGCGCATGACAACGCCTTCATCAAGATCGACCTCTCGGAGTACGGCGAGAAGCATGCGGTCAGCCGCCTGATCGGCTCGCCGCCGGGCTACGTGGGCTACGACGAGGGTGGCCAGCTGACGGAGGCCGTCAAGCAGCATCCCTACAGCCTCGTGCTCTTCGACGAGATGGAGAAGGCGCACCCCGATGTGTTCAACACGCTGCTGCAGCTGCTGGACGAGGGTGTGCTGACGGACGGCCAGGGCCGCAAGGTCTACTTCAACAACACGATAATCATCTTCACCACGAACCTCGCGGGCCGCTTCTTCGACGAGGGCGAGGTGATCGGCTTCAAGCGCGAGGAGGAGGAATTCACCGACGCGCTGATCACGCAGAAGTTCTCGGGCTACGTCAAGCGCGCCGAGGAGCACCTGAAGAAGTTCTTCCGCCCGGAGTTCATCAACCGCCTGGACGAGGTGATCTACTTCAACCCGCTGGGCCGCGAGGACGTCGCCGAGATCACGCGCCTGGAGCTGTCCTACCTGACCGACAACCTGCGCGAGAACAGCCACATCGAGGCCGCGTTTGACGACAGCGTGGTGGAACTCGTTGTCAAGGAGGGCTTCAGCCCGGTCTACGGCGCGCGCAACATCAAGCGCACCATCATGCGCCTCGTGGAGGACCCGCTCTCGGAGATGATCCTGCACAAGGTGCTGCCGGACCGCCCGGTGATCATGCGCTTCAGTGAGAAGGGTGAACTCGAGGTGGACTGGGCCGCCAGCCAGCTGGACCCGGCGAGCTTCAAGCCCGAGGAAGAGGAAGCCTCACAGGAGTAACGGAGCTGCCTGCTTCAGCAGCAGGATTACCGGAGGCCGGAGCTGCCTGCTTCAGCAGCAGGATTACCGGAGGCCGGAGCTGACTCTGGCAATTGGAAATCCGCAGCGCCGGACCGACGAACACTCAGTGAGTCGGCATGATTGATGAAACTTCAGCGCGACCCGGGTGGCTTTGCCAGCCGCAGCGCCAGACCGACGAACACTCAGTGAGTCGGCAACATAATTGAAATGAACAGGGGAGTGCCTACGGGTGCTCCCTTTTTTCGTGCTCATCAGCCTCAGGGCCTGTGCTGGTCCAGTCATGCACGGCGGCCCGGGGCGGGTATGGACCACAGACCGCAGCGTCCTGCAGCAGTGCAGTCATGCCCCTTTGTCGGCCCGGCTCCCCGCCGGATGTAACCACTCATCGTGCGGGGCGTCAATCATTGTGCCGCGTGGGAAGTGCGGCACGCTGTACCGGAACCTGTCACTCCAGGGGGGAGGCAGGTAGTCCGGAAGGGAATCGCTCATGGATGCTTTCTGCAACTGGCTGAAAGCCGTGCCGGGATTAACGCTGTACCTTGCCGCCAGCCTGGCGATCTGCATGTCAGGCTGCAGTTCCACATCGATCTCCAGCGGGCAAAGCGCCGGCAGCGTCGAAGCAACCGAACAGGCGGCGGCGGATCAGAACGCAGATCTCCTCATGCAGCACCTGCCGGGCGAGCAGGGAGATGCTGGAGGGATGTTCCCCGCTGACACAATGACGCTGCTGCAGGCTGAACTTGAGAAGCAGCTGGGGCAGGATCCCCTGCGAGCACCCAGTACGGCGGCAGCCCCCGGGGCCGGCAATGCCGTGTTCGACCTGGAACTTGAAGTCGTGAGTGTGGGACAGGAGCAGGACCAGCTTGAACTGCACTGGAGCGAGGTCCTGCAGGGGGACTACGATGGCAACGGCGAAGTCGGAATATCCGACCTGGTGCCACTCGCGAAATACCTGGGTGGCTGGATCAATTACCGGGACCCGCAGGAAGCCACTGGAACCGCCTGGTGGCCGCAGGGAGAGGTAACCGACACGGATTTGCTCAACTGGAAACTGGCGCGTATTGATGGTAACCGTGATGGCCTGCTCAGTGTGGAGGACGTGACTCCCATTGCCCAGCACTGGGGCGAGCGCATTGACGGCTACCGCATCTACCGCAGCCGGAATGGCTCCGGGCCGGAGCTGCTGTACTGGCCAGGCCTGCCAGCAGCACCGCTGACCATTCCGCGGATGCTGGGAGTGCGGGTCTCAGGTGGGAATCGCCACTACAGCTTCAGGGACAAAATGACCAACTATGGGTCGCAAACCTATGAAGTGCGCCCCTACAGTGTGGCCGCCGGTCTGGAAGGACCGGCATCGAAGCAGGTCAGTTCCCTGCGCCTGTCTGAATTGAAGGCAGACCTGCAGGCGGATTTCACCGAAGGTGCCAGCCCGCTGCGGGTCATCTTCGACGCCTCTCAGAGCACAGTGCAGGGCACGGCGATCACCTGGTACCGCTGGGACTTCGACGGCGATGGTGTTGACGATGAACAGGGAATCCTGCCAACGACTGCGCATGAATTCGGATCAGGAGGCGGTTTCTCCTGCAGGCTGACCGTGGTGGATGCCACGGGTCGTGAAGCCCAGGCAACTCGGGAAATCCGGGTTGACAATCCTCCGCTGGCGATGCTGGAGCTGCAGCAGGATGAAGCCACAGCGGGTGATTTCGTCTCCTACAGATCCCACGTGATCGCAGGCGATGCGCCGATTGCCGACATCCGGCTGGAAAAGAGCGGACCGGAGGAGAATGTCCTTCAGATCAGCAGCCAGGACCAGATCGGCAAGTCCCTTGTGGCACTGCCGGGTGAGTACACCTTCAGACTGACGGCCACTGATGAGCGTGGTTACCGGTCCAGGTCGGTACAGACACTTGTGGTGCATCCGAAGTTTCTGCCACGGGCCCGGATTGAAACTGATGATTCAGAATTGATGCCTGGAACACAATTCAAGCTCGATGGCAGTCTGAGCAGCAGCGAAAATGGAGGCATTGCCAGTTTCACGTGGCTGGCTCCCGGGGCGGATTTCCACACGCCTGAAGACAGGGAAACTGTATTGATCAGCTATCCCGTTGGAGGGCTGAAGATTGTCACACTTGTGGTGACTGACCAGAAGGGTTACGTGGACCACAAGGATATGCAGCTTGACCTCGTCGAGCTGCCGGTGGCAATCCTGGAGAGCCCCGCGTTGCTCGTATCCGGAGGGCGGACCGCCCTTGATGCACGTGGCAGTTACCCCCTGCACGGGGGCAAGCTGCGCTATGACTGGGATCTGGATGGTGCAGGTGAATTTGAAATCCTCGATGCAGGTGATCGGCAGTGGCTGACTGTTCCGCAGGAACGGGGATATATCACGGTGAGGCTGCGGGTGAGCGATGAGCTGGGGTTGTCAAACATTGTATCCAGGCAGATCTACATTTACGCCAGGCCCGTGGCGCGTTATGTGCTCAGGGAACAGGAGGGTCCGCTGGGTCGTGAGATTGAACTGGATGCCAGCTCAAGCGAGATTGAGTCATTCTCCATGTTCCGCTGGGACTTTCAGAACGGAGGCCATATTTACACAGCTGAGCCGGTGATCAGGCTGGATCCGTTCAAGTGGCCGGGCAGCCAGTATTTCAGGCTTACTGTATTCACCAATAACCACTCAGACAAAGTCTACGGAGAACTCTTTGCGGACTGGCAGAAGTTCGAATCCGGGATTCCGCTTTACTGGAACACACGTGATCACGGTGACGATCCGAACCAGCTGAGTGTATGTGCGAAGCATGGCGATGCAAATTATCTGCTGATGCCCGCGCTCTGGCCTGATAACAGCAACGGCAGTTACTGTGTATCCAGGGTGATTGCAACAGACAGCGGGCTGAAGGTAGATCGCATCAGGGAATTCATGTTCATCTTCAACCCGCTCGGGGCAGCGGTGATCAACGATCAGCTGCATATCCTGTACCATGATCGCTCCGGCCATGCTGTCTATTGGAGGCATTCCGAGGATCTGGAGCTGCGCGACTGGTCTGAGCCGGTACTGCTGACGGAAGCACCGAATTGGCTGGACACCGCAGGCATCATGCTCGCGGACGAGCATCGAATAATTCACCTGTATGCCAGTGAGGCGGCGGGGGGGATCCTGCAGCGAATGCTGCGCCCCAAGGAGTCCATGGACTGGACTGAAACCACCCTGATCCTCGAGGCACCGAAGGGCTTCAGCACACAATTCCTGGAGGGAGCCTTCATTGGAGGTGTTCCGGCAATCTGCTGTTCCAGCCAGTCGACACAGGAGGACTACCTCAACCTGTATGCAACAGCCACGGATGAAAGCGGCCAGAGCTGGAACGCCCTGCTTGACATGCAGGTGCCGGGCCGACCCCAGGTCCGCGCCATGCTGGATCTCGGCGGCCGGCCCGCCGTGTTCATGCATGACCGGACAATCAGCGGTCCGCTGTTCCTTGCCAGGGCAAATGATTCAATGGGTCGGGACTGGAGTGACATCACCGTGCTGGAGTCCACCTATCGCCTTCCCACTTCAACTGAAATGGATGCACGTGTTGTCAATGGCCGCCCGGCAATCACCTACTGGAACAACTGTCATTCCATGTTCATCGCCAGTGATCCGCTGGGCCTGAGCTGGCAACCTGAAGTACATTTCCACGACAGTTTCCCGACCCTGCCATCTGGAACGAGCATCGTGATGGACATCAAGGGATATCCGGCCTGCGTTGTCTATGGCGGAGTTGAGGATGGTTACACGAACTTCCTGGCCGAAATCGTTTACCCCGCTGAGGCCCCCTGGGCGCAGTAGGACTATGCGGGAATAATCCCGTAACAGCGCTTGCCAGCTGCCGATCCGCTTCCAGAACAAGGAATTGAAGAGGGGAGTGCCCACGGGTGCTCCCTTTTTTCGTGGGATCTGCCGCCGGGGCGAAACCGGGCTGGCCGTGACTGCGTCACCCGGGTTGCACGGTAGTGAAGTTATAATGAAGCCGTCAGTGGGGAAGCAGGCCCGGAAGGGTCAGTCAGCCAAGGTACCTGCCAGCGGCAGGGCCTGCTCAGGAGCATCGAAAATGTCATTGCGTGGATTCTCACCGATACTGGTCCTGCTAGTTGCAGTCCTCTGTTCATGTGGCGCGGGCAGCCGCCAGACCACCGCCGGAGCGCTGCAGTCCCCGGCCCTCTCTGATGCCCTGCCTCCCCTGCCGACCGCGGAGGATGTGGTGGCAGAGCGGATCGGATCCGTCGTCCGCTTCGAGACGATCCAGGGGGACCAGTGGGACAGCGCCTCGCCCGGTGTACAGGTCAGCGGCGATGATGCCCAGCTGTTCGCCGCACCTGACGGCCTGGAATGGGCGATCTACCGCTTGCCGGGAGCCGAGGAGAACTTCAAGCCCCAGTCCGTGACGCGACAGTTGGCCGCCCAGACCGGGATCCTGCATATGGCGGTTGCCAACTATGCCCGCGGCCGCTGGGAGATCGTCTCCTCGTCGGGCCTGCTGGCCCAGACCTTCGAATACGGCACGGCCTGGCAGGACTATGTCAGTCCCGCCGGCAACCTCTACTGCGCGTTGATCAGCGCAGCTGAGAATGTGCAGCTGGACTATGTCTACTTCAGCGTTGATGACAATATTCCTCCCGCTGTCCCGCAGAACCTCAGTGCCAGCCCCGGCGAACTGAGTGCCAGCCTGAGCTGGGACGCCGTGATGGACAGCCGGGTCAGCGAACTGCGGATCTACCACTCCCTTGCTGACGACATGAACGGAGCCACGCTGCTGGGCACGGTCCCGGTGGGCGAGACCGCTCAGGTGTACGACGGCCTCGACTACAACTTCGTGCACTACTTCACGATCCGCAGCTACAGCACGATGCTGGCCCAGGAGTCCGCGGACAGCAACATCGCCTCCTGCCAGCCCACCGAGCCCGTAGTGGAGACCTTCCTCCCCCCCACGAACCTCACGGCCAGCCCCGGCCCCGGCAGTGCCAGCCTCAGCTGGGATGCCTATCCCGACGCACGGGCCAGCCACATCCGGGTCTACAGCAGCCTCAACAGCGACATGAGCAGCCCGGTGCTTGAAGCCGAGCTTGACGCCGCACTGATTGGCTACACCGTGGAAGGGCTGACGTCGGGCACGACATACTACTTCGCTGTGAAAGCCTGGTGGGAGTCCGCCCTGATCGAAAGTGAATTCTCCAACATTGACAGCTGCATTCCCGTGGGCATAGCCTTCGAACTGATGGATGGCATCTGGCCGCGCTACGGCGGGGACATGACAAGCAGCGGTTACAGCCCACAGATCGGGCCGGCCGATCTGCTGTCGGCTTTCAAGGCCAGCCTGACGGATGGAAGCGGGCTGAAGTGCCGCACCTCTCCGGTGATCGGCAGCGACGGCCGGGTTTACGCCGTTTCCAGCGATGCCCAGCTCAGCTGCTACAGCGCGGACCTGGCAACGCGGCACTGGCGCACGGATGCCAACATCGCATTGAGCGACGTGCCCGGGGCTTTCCTGCTGGCTGTGTTCGCGCAGGCTCCAATTCTGGACAACCTCGGGAACATCTACTTCGTGGCGACTGAGGACAACGATTCACTTTCCGGCAATGGCTGGGCGCTGAGCTTCGACAAGGACGGAAACTACCGCTGGAAGGTGGACCTGGGCACATTGCCCCTTGACCAGGACATTCCCGTGGCGAACATGAACATCAGCCCGGACGGAGCACTGCTGTGCTATGTGGATGACAGCTCAGCCCTGTATGCGCTGGACCGTGATGGCAACCTGCTGTGGGACAACATTGACGATAGCAACCTCAGCCGGCATTTCTACACCGATATCGCCATGAATGGCAGCGGCCAGATCGGCCAACCCACTTTCCTGACCGACATCTGGATTGATCCGCGCCCGCACTGGCTGAGCTTCTCCAGCGTGGACGGCAGCAAGCTGCAGCAGCACGACGCACTGGGTGGATCCTCGCACATCTTCGGCGGGATATTCATGCCCAATGGCTACTTCTACTACCCCAGTGGCGCGGCCATGCTGGGCCTCGACCCCTCCGACGGCAGCCAGATTGACAGCAATACCCTGCTTGTCAACGCGGTTGGTGCTCCGGCCCGGGATGGGGCCGGCAGTTACATGTTCTTTGCCGAGGACCAGGGAGGCGGTTTCAGCGGCTTTGCCAGTTTCCACTGTGTCAGCTTCACTGATGATGCGGTGCCGCAGATGCAGACGGAATACGGCGTATCGCTGGGCCTGGTGACGGCCAGCGGCAAGCCGGCCATTGACTCACAGTACACGGCATACTTCGCTGATGGTGACGGCATTTTCCACCGGATCGGCTGGGACCCGAGCCTGCCCATCGGCGAGGGCAACCCCGTGCATACCAGCACTGACCTGGGCGTGGGTATCGTCTACTCCAGCGTAGCGCTCGGAGATAACGTGGCTTATGTGATCGGGCAGAACAATACGCTGTTCCTGATCGGTGGCCCCGCGGAAATCTAGGCGCTGTCCTCCGCTGCGGTGGCAGCCTCCCCCAGCTGGCGGCGGATCCAGTCCGCCACGTTGAGGTTGTAGCCGCGCAGGTAGAGCCGGAGCTCACCGTCAATCAGGAGGATGACAACAGGCTTCTCGTCCTTCTCGCTGACGCGCAGCACGTCGCGTTCCAGTTCAGGCTGGTAATCCTCCGGCTGCTCCCAGTCCTCCGGCCGCGGCTGCCATTCAAGCGAATGGAAAGTGATGTCCTCGCGGCGGTCGAATTCCTGCACCAGGAGTGCCGTGCGCACGCTGGGTTCGGCGTCATCGTGGATGAAGAACAGCTGTACACCTGTGCTGAGCCAGTTGAACTCCTGCGGGATTTCCGCGGCGATCGTACGCTCGCGCAGGGCTTCATCCGGCAGGTCCAGGGGCGTGGCGATGTCCAGCTCCAGGGCCAGCAGGTCAGCCGGCAGCACGCTGAAGTCGCGGGTCAGCACCTGCACCGTGCCCCCCGGATAGCGCTGGCCGGCCTGCAGGCGGTAATCCCCCGGCGCCCCTAGGTAGTAGGTGTCACCGCTCGTATCCTCCACTCCCGGCCCGAGGGTCAGGGGATAGTCGGCGTCGGCCGTGGGATAGCCCAGGTCGTCCAGCGGGACATAGCTGCCCTCGTACCAGGCGGAGATCGTCCAGTGCTCGAAATCCGCCAGCGGCCGTCCGTCGCGGCTGAAACCCGGCTGCACCCCGGCCAGCGTCGTATAGCGGCCCGTCACCTGCTCGCGGCCGAAGGCGTCACCGGCGGTGACCACGGCGATGCGCCCGCCGCAGAGTTCCAGGGCCTGGCTCGTGAGCCCGCTCTTCTCCGGGGCCTGCGGATAGACCGGGAACCATGCCTCGGCATCGTATGCCATCCGGTCGCCACCGTAGACCTCCACCCAGCTCGTGCCCGTCATGTTCTCGCGGGTGAAGCGCGTGGCCCAACCCTGGCTGCGCAGCACGGCGGCACACAGCAGGGACAGCTCGCGGTCCGTCCCGGCCCGCGCATTGTCAATTGCCAGGGGGTCTGCCAGGTTGCCGAAATAGCCACGCTCCACGATGCGGAAGCCCCGGGCCACCCGTTCCACGAGGCGACTCGCTGCCTGCTCGGGGGGCAGCTCACTGAGCTGCAGGCTTCCGTAGCGCGCGAACAATTCCGGTCGCCAGTTGGTGACCGGCTCGTCGTCAATTCTGTAGTTCAGGATGTAGCGGCGGAAGAATTCGCTGCCCTGTTCGTAGCCGTCACTGCTGCACCACTGCCGCGCCAGCGCGAGATTCTCCGTGAGCATCCCCGCGCGCAGCTCCAGGCGGTCCAGGTGCGGGGCATTGTTCAGCAGCCAGAGCATGTCCGGCAGGTCCAGCGGCTCGGCGGCCGTCCCCTCGAGGGCCGTGGCCAGCTCCCCCCAGTTCTCCCCGGCATCGCGCAGCGTGGCTTCCGCCGTTTCGCGGTCCAGCTCTTCCGGGATCCACTGCTCGACCCACTGGGCGATTTCGTCCGGCTCCGGCATGGGAGCACTTTCCGCATCCTGCGCGAAAGCCGATAGGGGCCAGAGGCAGGCGCACAACATCATCAGGCAGGCGATCCGGTTCAGCATGCCACTATTCTAATGCCAGCAGCCCAGCCGCTACAGCTCCGCGCGGAAGCGATGCGGCAGCAGTTCCTCCACACTCCAGGTTTCACTGTCACCCCGGGGACCGGCACCGATGACAACGCAGACCCCGCAGGCGAACTCCGCGATCACCTGCCGGCAGGCCCCGCAGGGTGTGATCTGCCCGAGGGTTTCGCCGACCACCGCAATCGCCCGCAGCTGGCCGACCTGCATCCCGGCGGCCACGGCAGCGGCAATCGCATTGCGCTCAGCACAGATGGTGAGACCGAAACTGAGGTTCTCCACATTGCAGCCGCTGAAGATCCGCCCGTCACTGGTCAGCAGAGCGCTGCCCACGCTGTACTCGGAGTAGGGCGCATAGGCGCATTCGCGTACGCTGCGAGCGGTCTTCAACAGGGCTTCCAGCTGCTCAGACGGGAGAGGCATGCTCACCCCTGTCCGGCGGCCCCATCGAGCAGCATCTGCAGGTAGGCCCTGAGCATCTGCTGGTACTCGATGTCGCCGGTTTGATACTCAGCGGCCATCAGCATGTGCAGGCGCTCGCGCAGGGCCTCATCCTCCCAGGCCAGCTCGCCGAGACGGAAGATCATCTCCACGAATTCGACGGGCACCTCATCGGGGATCTCCGCGACCAGCTCCATGATCTCCGGGCGGATGTGCTGGCCCCCGAAGTAGCTCGCATGGGCCTGGCCGGGCAGGAAGAGGAACCTGTCCTGCCCTGCAGAGTGGAGTTCACTGAAGTATCGCTGGGCTGATTCGGGATGCATGCCCGGTCCGTCGTGGAAATCCTGCTCGTCAATGATGACCACATCGTGCTCAGGCAGGCTGCCGTTGCCAAAGTAGAAATCGTGGTAGGGGCTGCGCACATCACCCGGCTCGACGGGATCCTCGCCTGTTTCGATCAGCACCTCATAGCGGCGCAGCTGGCCGTCATCACCCCGGCCCAGGAATTCGGCGGAATGCAGTCCATGCTCCGAGCGGATTCCGGCAGTGCCGTGTCCGCGCATCATTTCCCCGAAGAACTCGTTGCCATGCATACCGGCATGCGGATCGCCGTGTCCGCCCATATCCTGCTGATGCATTTCCAGCATGCGGCGATGCCAGTCGCTGTTCCGTACTTCATCCGCGTGGGGCGAGCGCATCATCTCCTCATGCCAGCGCTGGAACAGCTCATGCTCGTCGCCATCACTGCCCATGCCCTGCTCATGCATTTCCAGCATGCGCTGGTGCCAGCCTTCATCCATGAATTCATGGGCGGCAGGGTCGCGCATCACTTCATCGTGCCAGCGCATGAAATCACCGTGCCACTCAGCGTTGCCCATTTCATGGGGCGGCATATCCGGATGCGGCGGACGGCTGCCGTCGAAGCGCTCATGCCAGGGTCCGGGTCCGTTATTGCCGGGACCGGGATGCCCGCCCTGCATTCCCATATCTGGCCCGCCGCCCATGCCATTTTGGCCGTGCGACTTCATCATCATTTCCATGATCATTTCCAGCAGTTCGCCGCTGTCCTGCCCGCTGACTTCATTGCCCGCGATGTTCACGTCGCCAATGTTGATATTAATGTTGATCGTTTCCGCCTGAATGGCCTTGTTGTTCATGCCCATGGCGATGGCGCTCTGCTTTACGTCCGGATGGAAGTTGATGCGCATGGCCCGCTCGTGAATACCGCGCATCATCCCCTCAGCCTGCATCGGCATCTGTTGCCAGTTCAAGCGAGGCAGCATGTGTTCGCCATCCTCGCCTGCACCGTGCCACTTGCCGCCCCAGCCCTGGCCCTGTTGATTGCCGCCCCGAGCTTCATCACGACGCTGCCTGCGACCTTCGTGCTGTCCACCGCCACCGCCTTCAACGCGTACTTCGCGGATTTCCACACGCTGCTGCGGCTCTCCCTGATTGTCAGCGGCAAAGGCTGAAAGGGGCATGGCGAGGATGACAATTACAAAGCTGAGCATCCAGCTGAGGCGTTTCATATATATCTCCCTGTATTGCAGTGTTGTGTGGCAAAACCTGCACCTGCGCGCAAGGCCTGCTTTACACATGTTAGCAGGATGCAGGCAGCAAGTGGAATGTTCGGTAATGTAGTCAGTGATCAGTCCCGCCTGCGTCGGGATCAGTAATCAGAAGTAGCGAAGCTGACCCGCTGCGCGATTGAAATGCCTGGCGCAAGCAATCCGAGAAATTCAAGCTGGAGATTCCCTTTCATGCGACGGAAAATGCTTCGCTATAATTGACTGGTGATTACTATGATTACCAATTGAGGAGACGCGATTTTGCATGCTGAATAAGGAACAATGGGATGGTCCGACGTTATCTAATAATTCTGTTACAGCTTTTCTGGAGTTTCTTCAGGAAGCAATTGATGATTTCAGACGACCGCACATGCATTTCAATTATTGGCGATGGAGTCTTGGCAGCGCAGTTGGCATGATAGAACAACTCAACGCCGAGGTTTATGACGACTGTAGAAGTGACTGGTTTCAGATAAGAGACTTTATATATAAACACAAACACAAAGTTGATGACAATCTATATTTCGAGGAACTCTCTGAGTATCTGACGGAACAATTCAAGAAGAAGACAGCAGGTGACCCGTTCTGCAAGCGACTGGCAACCTGGCAACGTTTGGCTACAGAACTGGCAAAAGCATTGCAGATTTACCCAAATCCTGCTTGGGAGAACTGGATAGTTTGGATGTATCTAGATGGAGTTCATTGGGAGCAGGAAGAAAAGATCGGACTATTTGCTGAAGGATACAAATCCAGAAATTACATTGATCCTGATTCAGAATCAATAAGTTGGCAACAGCTCGCCGGTTTACTGGAAGGAGGAAAGGAACGTGAGTGAGATGTCCGCGGAAGAAAAAAATGTTCAAGACTCGAGTGTGACATTCAGGGATGTCATGCACAAGCTTCTGGTGATGGGGCTTGAAGCCAGAGAAAGTATGCCTAATCACCGAATCAATTCGATGGACAGTGATGCTGATCGCTTCCTGAAGAGGGTGAAGCAGGCCATAGAGGACAGGCTGGCAGATGGCAGGATTGTAGCGGATTCCCAGGGAATTCATGCAGCCGAGCTGTGCGACGTCCTTGACGAAGCTAAGTGGTGGAAAAGCTGGGAGACAATCCCGGACTATGAAATCCTCAAGCGACGTGTGTTTGGCCAAGAATGACCGCAAAAAATTTTCTCTATCCTGAAAATAGCCTTTGTGGCATTTTTGCATCAACCCATTTCATATCACCAAGTTACCAATGAAAGATACGACCACTTTGATACATCAACTCCCAAGCGCAGCTGGGCCGAGCCGGTCCTGTGCCTGGGAGTGTTAGTGCGCAGCTCCGCCTGCGGCTGCACAGCGCCTCCGGGGAATAGCTTGCGCGGCTGCATTGCATTTCGCCACGCGCTCGGAATTCATGTGCGTTTTCAAACCTCCGCTTAAGCGTGTAGCTCCCGGCGAGGCTTGTTAGCCCCGCCCTACTTCTTCCACTTCTCCGACTTCTCCGACTTCTTCAACTGGTCAGATTGCATCTGACCTCCGCTTCCTAGATTTCCCTCGGCCACTTGATCCCGCCCTTGTTCAGCGCGAACATCAGCGCGAACAGCAGGATCTGGGTCAGCACCACGCAGGCCCCGCTGGGCAGGTCGGCCTGGTACGAGATGGCGAAGCCTGCCGCCACGCTGAACACCCCGATGCCAACGGACAGCGTTGTCATCATCGCGAAGCTGGCTGACACCAGCCGGGCCGCCGCTGCCGGGATCACGAGGAAGGCCGAGAGCAGCACGATGCCCACGAGCTTGGCAGCCACCACCACGTTCACCGCGATCAGCACGCTGAGCAGGTAGTCCTCGCGGCGGATGCGCTGGCCGTCGATGCGCGCACTTTCCCGGTCGAAGGTGGAATAGGCCCAGCGCGGCCAGAGCGGGAAAGTGGCAACGGTCAGCACGGCCAGGGCGGCACTGATCCACAGCTCTGTCACGCCGACGGAGAGCAGGCTGCCGAACAGGTAGGTCATCGCATCCTGGCTGTAGGTCGGCACGCGGGAGAGGAAGATGATGCCGAGTGCCATGGACAGGGCGAAGAACAGGCCGATCACGCTGTCGGCGGCGAGTTTCGTATGCTCACGCAGCCAGTTGATGCCGAGCGCAGCCAGCACCGTGAAGGGCAGGGCCACATACAGCGGTTCCTGCCCCAGCAGGATGCCGAGCGCCACGCCGCCGAAGGCCGCATGCGCCAGGCCGTTGCCGAGGAAGCTCATCCCGCGCTGCACCACGAAGGCCCCGTAATAACTGGCGCTGAAGCCGATCAGCATGCCGCAGGCCACGATGCGCAGGAAGATCGCAAGCATGCTATCCATCGGGCTGCTCCGGCTGGCCGCTTTCATGTGGATGGCTGTGCGAGTGTCCATGCGCATGGTCATGGCCCGCATGCCCGAAGGCCAGGGCCATGTTGGCATCGTTCAGGGCTGGCAGGCTGGGGCCGGAGGCGATCAGCACATTCTTCAGCAGCAGGGCGTGGCTGCAGTGGTGCCGGGCCGCCAGCCAGTCATGGGTCACCATGATGATCGTCACGCCCATTTCCCGGTTGACCCGGTCGAGGATGTCATACATGTCCTGCTCGGCCGTGGCATCAATCCCCGTGGCCGGTTCGTCAAGCACAAGCACTTCCGGCTCCCGGGCCAGGGCGCGGGCCAGATAGACCCGCTGCAGCTCGCCGCCACTGAGGGCGGACAGCGCCCGGTGCGAAAGATGCCCGATGCCGACCTGCCGCAGGGCGGCCTCGGCACGCTCATGCTCGGCCGGGGGGATGCGCCAGGGCCAGCGCCGCCGCAGTCCGCTGACAACCAGCTCACAGGAGGATGCCGGGAAGGAACGGTCCAGGGTCTTGACCTGCGGCACGTAGCCGATGCGGCTGCTGGGCAGGTCTTCGGGGCTGTGTCCCAGCAGGCTGATACTGCCGCTGTCAATGCGCTGCAGACCCAGCAGGCACTTGAGCAGGGTGGACTTGCCGCTGCCATTGGGGCCGACCACCGCGAGGAATTCGCCGCCCTGCAAGGCAAAGCTGACGTTGTCAAGCGCGGTGAGCTTGCCGAAGCGGACTGTCAGGGATTCAACTTTTAGCACGGGAACACCCGATGGCCTAGTTCAGGCTGGCCACCAGTACCTGCGCATTATAGAGGATCAGCTCATCGTATTCGCAGCGTTCACTGCAACCTCCGACGGGATCCAGTTCATACAGGGGTACACCACTGGCCTCACTGAGCATCTTCGCGGCATGCTGCGGGATCTGCGGTTCGCTGTAGATCGCCTGGATGCCCAGCTCGCGCACCTGGCGGACCAGACTCTCCATCTGCTTCGGGGAGGGTTCCTTGCCGGGGCTGTCAGTCACCACCAGGGCCACTTCCAGGCCGTACTGGTTGCAGAGGTACTGGAAGCTCGGGTGGGTGGTGGCCACCCGGCTGCCGCGCAGAGGATCAATCATTGAATGAATCTTGCTGTCCATATCCGTGAGGTGCTCACGGAAGCGCCGGGCATTGGCCTCATAGGTCGGGCGGCCGGAGGGATCAAGTTCGCACAGGGTATCCACCAGCCCCGGCAGGCTGTCACGCACGACACAGGGATCGAGCCAGAAGTGTGGATCCACGATGGGATCACTGTGGACATGGGCCGCTTTGGCATGTTCCTGCGGGCAGCATTCCTGCTCCATATGCAGCAGGCAGTCCTCGGGAACGAGTTCCATCATCTTTACAGGATGCTTTGACTGCAGGTTGGTGGCCCAGCCGTCCAGCCGTTCGTCAACATAGAACAAGCCGCTGGCCTGCATCACCCGCTTGAGGTCGGAAGGCACCGGTTCATATGTATGCGGGGAAGCTCCGGGCTTGAGCAGGGTATGCACCTTGGCCCGGCCGCCGCAGACTTCGCGCAGGATGGCAGCCAGCGGAGCGATCGTGGCAACGAATTCAGGAGTGGCACTGACAGCCGGGGCCGGGATGCCGCTGCAGCCGGAGCTGTCCTTCCCATACTGGCTGTAGGCGAACACAGCCAGGGCCAGACTGGCCAGCGCTGCCGCAATGATGGCTCCCTTACTCACGGTGGTAATGCCCCTTGGACTGCACACTGCATTTGGTGCAATCTAATGATATGACATTATCACAATACCGCAGGTTCAGGTTTTTCTCTCTAATGCCGCCCATTAAGCGGGGGACACGACGGGACATCCGGGGCTGGCGGGTAAACTCATGCAGTTGCAGGGCAGACTGATCAGCTTTGAGGGACTGGACGGCGTGGGCAAGAGCACCCAGCTCGAGTTATTGCGTGAATTCCTCCTCCAAAAGGACTATGCAGTTCAGTGCTTCCGTGAGCCGGGAGGCACGCCGGCAGGTGAGGATCTGCGCGAAATGCTCAAGCAGGGCCGCATTGAGTCCCCGCTGGCTGAGTTGCTGGCCTTTGAGACTGCGCGGGCTGAACTGGTCCAGACACGGATCCGTCCGGCACTGGAGAGGGGCGAGCTCATCCTGCTGGACCGTTACACGGACAGCAGCCTGGCCTACCAGGGTGCCCTGGGAGCAATACCGATAGAAACAATCAGACAGTTGAACCAGATCGCCACCGGAGGACTGAGTCCCGACATGACCCTGTGGCTGGCACTGGACCCGCAGGCAGCATTACTGCGGCGCGAAGGCGCACAGAAACCGGCTGGCGGGGGTGGAGAGGCAGAGGCCACTGAGCTGGACCATATCGAGAAGCGGGAGCT
>JAHEFU010000173.1 GCA_024645305.1 Planctomycetales bacterium | reverse complement strand
ATCTGGAGATTGTCTGGAAGGTCAAGAGCTTGTATTGGAGCAGATATACCTGCAGTCGGTTAGGCTTTCTAACTCTTACTTGGGAAGCTGCCGGGCCCAGCCGCCGAGACGCTTCTTGCGCAGGCGCAGGCTGTTTGGCGTGACCTCCACCAGCTCGTCGTCACTGATGTACTCGATGGCCTGCTCCAGCGTGAACTGGCGCGGCGGCACGAGCTTCGTGATGTCATCGGCGTTGGCAGCACGGTGGTTCGTGAGGTGCTTTTCCTTTATCACGTTCACCGGCAGGGCATTCTCACGGGCGTTCTCACCGACGATCATCCCCTCATACACTTCCTCGCCGGGACGGACATACATCCGCCCGCGCTGCTGCAGGTTGAACAGGGCATAGCCCGTCACCTTGCCTGGCCTGTCCGCCACCAGCGAGCCGTTGGCCCGGCGGTCGAAGTCCCGCTCGATGGCCGGTGTCACGCCGATCAGCACCGTATTGAGGATGCCGCTGCCGCGGGTGTCCGTCAGGAACTGGCCCCGGAAGCCGATCAGCCCCCGCGTCGGGATCTCAAATTCCAGCCGGGCGCGGCCGCTGCCGTGATTCACCATCTTGGTCATCTTGCCGCCGCGCTGATGCAGCTTCTCGCTGACAATACCGATGCAGTCCTCCGGGATGTCCAGCACGGCGAGTTCCAGGGGCTCCGACTTCCGGCCGTCCACTTCCCGGATGATCACCTTCGGGCGGCCCAGCGCCAGCTCATAGCCTTCACGGCGCATGGTCTCCACCAGCACCGCCAGCTGCAGCTCCCCTCGGGCGCTGACCTTGTAGGCCTCTCCCTCACCGGTTTGCTCTACACGCAGACTGACATTGTGCAGGATTTCCTTGTCGAGTCGGTCCTTGAGGTGGCGGCTCGTGACGTATTTGCCGCTGCGGCCGGCCAACGGGCTGTCATTGACAACGAAATCCATTGAGATCGCCGGCTCCTCCACACTGATGGACTTAAGGGCAATGGGGTTCTGTGGGTCGCCTATCGTGTCCCCAATGAAAACGTCCGGTACACCAGCCACGGCACAGATGTCCCCGGCCACGACGCTTTCCGCATCCACGCGCTTCAAGCCGTCATAGGTGTACAGCTTGCTGAGAGTGGAGACACCGGCCAGCTGGCCCTTCTTCAGCAGGGCTACCTGGGCACCCCGGCGCAACGTGCCGGACTTGACCTTGCCGACCGTGATCCGTCCCACATAGTCATCGTAGGCCAGGCTGGTCGCCAGGAACTGCAGGGTGCCCTCGGGCTCGGACTGCGGTGCCGGAATGCGCTCGAGGATTGCATCAAACAGCGGGCGCAGGTCCCCGCTGACCTCCAGCGGTGTCAGTTCGCCGACCGGGGCATCCGCCGGCCGTTCGGTCAGCGCCACGCCTGTCTTGGCCTGGGTGTAGAGCAGCGGGAACTCCAGCTGTTCCTCCTCGGCATCGAGATCGATCAGCAGGTCCAGGATCTCGTTTTCCACTTCTCGGATACGCCTGTCCGGGCGGTCGATCTTGTTGATCACCACCAGGATCGGCAGGCCATGGGCCAGGCTCTTCTGCAGCACGAAGCGTGTCTGGGGCAGGGGCCCCTCGGCGGCATCCACGAGCAGCATCACGCCTTCAACGAGGTTGAGCGTACGCTCCACCTCACCGCCGAAGTCGGCATGCCCGGGGGTGTCCACGATGTTGATCTTCACGCCCTCATACTGGATCGCCGTGTTCTTGGCCATGATGGTGATCCCGCGCTCGCGCTCGAGGTCCATGGAGTCCATCACGCGCTCGGCGACTGTTTCATTCTCGCGGAACACTCCGCTCTGGTGGAGCATGGCGTCAACGAGGGAGGTCTTGCCATGATCGACGTGCGCGATGATGGCGATGTTTCTGATGTTAATAGGCATTTTAAGGCCGCTATTGTAGCGCGGGACAGGCCCGGAAGCCCCGGTTGGCCGGAATCCATGAAAAAGGGCGGTCAGTTGACCGCCCTTTCGATTTTGCAATTAATAGTTAGGCTTGGGAGCGCTAGAGCGACTGAGCATCCAGCAGTGGTTCGGAGATCCCGTCCGGGTCTCCGGGCCAGCTACCACCTTCACCGGCACCGATCAGGCCGCTCCGTACGCCGCTGAAACCGGCTCCGGGATTGCTGGCACAGTACAGCGCTGCGGCACCCGCGACATGCGGACAGGCCATTGATGTACCGCTGATGGTGTTGTATCCACCACCCTTCCACAGGGACGGAATGTTTGTCCCCGGGGCAATCAGGTCAACTACGCTGCCGTAATTGCTGTAGGAGGCGAAGGTATCATTCGGGTTGAGTGCCGACACGGTGATCACATTGTCAAAGCCTGCCGGGCTGGAGTTGGCTGCATTGCTGCTTTCATTGCCTGCCGCCACGACGAAGGTGACTCCGGTGCTGGTGGCGGACTGGATCGCATCATACATCGACTGACTGAAGCCGGAACCTCCGAGGCTCATGTTGGCAACCTGGATGTTGTAGGTTCCCTGGTTGGCAGCCACCCAGTCGATGCCGGCATTGATGTCGCTGACCCAGCCGCTGCCGCGCCTGTCCAGGACCTTCACGGCGATGATGGTGGCGCCGGGGGCAATCCCAACGTAACCGATGGTGTTGTCGCTTGCGGCAATGGTGCCGGCCACATGAGTACCATGCCCGTTGTTGTCATCAGCGGGATTGCCGGGCCTGTCGAAGTTCGCGCCGTCAATCACAGTTCCCAGGTCGGGATGGTCCAGGTCGACACCCGTATCAAGTACGGCGACGCCGATGCCGGCCCCGGTATTGCCATTCAGTTCAGCATCGACACGGTCAACACCCCAGGGCAGCTGCTGGCTTGGGTTGCCACCACCACCAGGACCACCACCACCACCCGGTTTGCCCTTGTTCACACTGACTGGCAGGTCGGGCTCAATGTAGGCTACGCGCGGATCATTGAGCAGCTGGGAATGCTCGGCAGCGCTCAGGGTGCCGGCGAATCCCAGCAGAGCGGTCTGATAGCTGTGCTCGGGGCGGTTCTGCAGTCCCTGGGAAACGCTCATGGCAGACTGGACTGAGACTCCGGGATGGAACACAACAATGTATTTGCCAGCGCCAGCGCTGGCGGAAACGGAACTGGGTGTTGTCGCGACCGGATTGGGGGATCCGCTGCAAGCGGCAAGCAGCAGCAGTGCTGCCAACATCAGCAAGAGTCGGGTTCTAGTCATGCGTATCCTCTTGTTTCATCCTGGATTTATTTTGAGACTTAGTATCATTATACAGAAATTCGCCGCTTTTACCAAACCAGGCATTGCATAGTGCAAATACAATAGGCAGTTCACAGCTGATCATGATTCTTCCCGTCACAGCGATCCTTACCGGTCTGGCGCTCCTTGTCTGGAGTGCCCAGCGCTTCATTGCCGGAGCCAGTACCAGTGCTGCTTACCTCGGAATGCCACCCCTGCTGATCGGCATGCTGATCGTCGGCTTCGGCACCAGTGCCCCGGAGATTGTGGTTTCCGTCGTTTCGGCCCAACAGGGCAATCCCGCACTGGCGCTCGGCAATGCCTACGGGTCGAACATCACGAACATCGCCCTGATCCTCGGCCTCAGCGCCCTGGTCCTCCCGATCCGCGTGAATTCCCGGGTGCTGCGCCTGGAACTGCCGATTCTCACCGCAGTGACCCTGCTCAGTGCCTGGCTGCTGTCCGACGGCAGCCTGCAACGCAGCGATGCTCATATTCTCCTGGCCCTGGCAGTGCTGCTGACAGCCTGGAGCTGCTGGCAGGGCAGCCGCGCTAAGGGTGACAGCCTGGGCAGCGAGGTGCAGGGGGAGCTTGAGGAACGGGGCATGCAGGTCCGGCAGGCCGTGGTCTGGCTGCTGGCAGGCCTCATCGTACTTGTTGCCAGTTCACGCCTGCTGGTCTGGGGAGCCGTGGGGATTGCCAGCCAGCTCGGTGTCAGTGACCTGCTGATCGGCCTGACCATCGTGGCCATCGGAACCTCCCTGCCTGAGCTGGCGGCCACGATTGTGGCAACGCGCCGGGGGGAGCATGACATCGCAGTGGGGAACGTGATCGGCTCGAACCTCTTCAATACGCTGGCGGTGGTTGGCATTATCGGGGAGATCCGTCCCTTTGAGCCAGACCAGGCTGTCTTCAGCCGGGACATCATGGTGATGCTGGCCCTGACAATCTCACTGTTCGTGATCGGCTATGCCTTCCGCGGACCGGGCAGGGGCAGGGTCAACCGGCTTGAGGGAATCCTCCTGCTTGCCGCCTATGTTGCCTACAATGCCTGGCTCGTGAACAGTGCAAGGAACTGATGGACCCTGCGAGGGATTGTAAGTACTGGTGGATTTTCGTTATACTTGGTTGATCCGGTGGCGGACACGCAATGGCTCCGCCGCATCCTGCGGAGACCAAGATGCAAGATACTGAGTTCATGAATCCCTGTGGCATCAGCGGACGCACCGCGCTGTGCCAGCTGATCCTCATCGCCTGCCTGTCTGCCTGCCTGGGCAGCAGTTGCTCCAGCAATGACCGGTTACCCGCTGACGCAGAGATCCGTCCAGCTGCTGCAGAACCGCACGCAGGATTGCTGCCGGCCGTACCGCAGGATCGCAGCCAGCCCTGGGAGGATGTCCAGCGCAGCCAGTCTGTGATCAGACCCGGTAGCGAGATGCTGCCCGGCCGGGAATGGTTCCTCGGCAGTCCTGCCGGAGTCAGTGAGAATGGTGAAGCTGCCAGGCTGGCCAGCGTGGCGGGACTGAGTACGCATGTCCTGTACCGCCTTCCGCTGGAGGCGCAGCCGGGTGTCCTGGGGCTGGATGTCAACCTGCTGGATGATGGCAACGGACAGCCCAGCAGGTACTTTGCCGCGATTGCCGACTATGGCAGCGGCCGCTGGCACTGGCATGGGCCGTTCAGTGAAGCGCACGTCCGCATCCCGACGGCACTTGCCGTGCGCAAGGGGGCGGACTACCGTTCGGGCCTGGGCAACACTTTCGTGGCTGTGCTCGTCAGTGGCGGTGCCTCCGTCGACGTGGTGGCGCTCGGCACTGCGCTGAATGATAATGCTGACCTGACTGCGCCGGAGCGCCCGCTGGGACTGCAGGGCAGTCCCGTACAGGGAGCCGTGGAACTGGACTGGACTGCCGGCACCGAAGCCGATCTGGCGGGCTATCTGGTGCACTACTCCAGGCAGAGTTTCATCAATCCTGACAGTGCCGGTGTGCATGCCTGGCCGTCCTTGCAGGGCAGTCCCGGACTGCTGCTGCCCCTGGCCGGGAAGAGCTACATCAGGCTGACGGCGCTGGACTACAGTGGCAACCGGAGCCTGCCGGGTGAGCTGCTGGAAGTGCAGCCGCTGCCCGGTGCTGCGGGAACCGTCCTGCTGGGCGTTGACAATCCGTCCGGCGGCATCGGCGCTCCACTGCAGCTGACGGCAACAGGCGGAGTGCTGTTTGACTGGGATACCGATGGGGATGGTGTTTTTGAGACGGTTGCTGATGAAAGCGGCACGGCCCAGGCATACACAGACAGATTGGGCATCATCCGCCCGGCGGTGCGGGCCTATGACAGCACAAACGAAGCTGTGGCCCAGGGGTCCGTCAGCCTGCTGATCAGTGGCAACAGCCGTCCGGTGGCGGTGGCCCAGGCCGCTCCGGCATCAGGTGTGGCGCCGCTTGCCGTGGATTTCAGCGGAACCGAGAGTATGGACTTCGACGGCCAGATCGTTGGTGGCGGATGGGATTTTGACGGCAACGGAACATATGACGTCTGGGATGACACGGACATCGTGCACGTGACGGCTGCGCAATTCAGCTACACGCTGCCGGGCACATACAATGCCAAGCTCAGGGTCGTGGATGACGCCGGCAGCTGGGATGTGGACACCCTCGCAATCACCGTTGCCGAACCGGATCCAGGACCGGACAACCAGGTGCCGATTGCCTCTCTGAGCGCCGAACCGCCGGTAGGTGAGAAGGGTGTAACGGTCTTCTTTGACGCATCCGGCTCCAGCGATCCTGACGGCAACATCAGTACATATGAATGGGACCTGGACGGGAATGGTCTGTTCAGCGAGCCGGGGCCGGAAGAGGACAACACGGGTCAGGCCTCCCTCAGCCAGACGTATCCAGAGTCCGGCCTGTATCCGGTGGCGGTCAGGGTGACTGACAACAATTCAGCCAGTGCCAGTGCGGCAGTCGAGGCGGCGGTCCGGGGCTGGGCCGAGGTCCGGATCACCCAAGGGGCCCCGGAGCAGTTCATAGATCCTTCTCTGGCAGTGGTGGCCGGTCGTCCGGTCATCGCCTACCGCGCCAACAGTATTCCAGCTGACCTGCGCTACGCCTGGTCCTCCAGTCCTTCC
>JAHEFU010000172.1:5379-6388 GCA_024645305.1 Planctomycetales bacterium | reverse complement strand
TCAGGCCCATGGCCTGACAATTTTCGGGAGGGCGGAGGCCAGACACAATTCTGGCCATGGGGACCGGGTTTCCGGGATCCCGCCAAGTCAAGGGCCCAGCACCCTACAGTTCGTAGCTGGCGTTCTTCGCCTCGCTGTGGCCCGGCAGTTCGTTATGCACGATCAGGCGCGGGCAGCTGGCCCACTTGTTCGCAAGGTCATTCACGAGATACTGCTTCAGCGGCTCCGGCTGGAAGTTCGCCGCCAGCAGTTCCTCCGGTGTGAGCAGCTCAGGAGCGATCAGCTCCTCCAGGTCCGGCTTTAGCTGGCTGAGCAGCTCACCCTCCACGGGGCGGATGGGGTGGCACAGGAAGTAGTAGCCGATCTCATGCAGCTTGCTGCCCTGCCGCGCCCAGTAGTTCTCCATCAGGTACAGAAGCTTGACGGGGGCGACCTCCAGGCCGACCTCCTCCAGCACCTCGCGGCGCACGGTGTCAATCATCGGCTCGCCGACCTTCATGTGCCCGCCCAGCAGGTTGTGGAAGGGGGCGCGCTTGCCATCGTCAAGCACGGTCACCAGGAACTTGCCGTCATGGATGATCACGGCACGGGCAATCAGGTTCAGTCCGAACATGGCTCAAGTTTAGCATCCCAGTCATTCGTGGCGGCAGGCCCAGTCGCGGCTGCAGGGCTTTGTCCGGCTCAGGCCGCATCAGGCCTGGTTTAACCGCGATTTAATCATTGACAATTCTATTCAATAACCGGGCGAATTCTGCTAATCTTTTGTTGTCGGCAGATTGCCGGCGAGGATAGAGGAGCTCTTCGGGATGACAACGATTGCCAAGAACCAGTTCGTGACCGTGATTTCCAACTTCTCGGTGAACCCCGGGGACCAGGACCGGCTGCTGAACCACCTGGTGGATGCCTTCAGCCGCGTGATCAGCAAGCAGCCCGGTTTCATCGCCGCCAATTTCCACAAGAGCCAGGACGGCACGAAGGTCGTGAACTACGCGCAGTGGGAAAGCCGCGA
>JAHEFU010000172.1:0-5369 GCA_024645305.1 Planctomycetales bacterium | reverse complement strand
ATGACTTCTACGCCTACCTGGAGAAGCCCATGGCCTGGGCCACCGTGCGTGAAGCCCTCAAGCTGGGGCATGCCGAGTACAACGTCTACGACGTCTACGAGATCGTTGAAAAGGACCCGGTAAGCGGTGAAGCGGTCCACGTCGTGGAGCCGGTGAGAATCAACAACCTCGGCGGCTGAGCCCGTTACCCGCCTTCGCCATCCCGTTCCACCGGGGTGATCTCCGGGGACTTCTCCTTTTCCTTCGGCATATTCCAGAGCTTGCTGACGAACTCCCCCTTGCGCCGTGCGCTCATCTTGGTGACCTCGCCCAGGTGGCTGTCCTCATTCCAGCCGCCGCGCTTGAGCATCTTGCGCAGCACGCGCATCTCCCCCCTGGAGAATGTCCGCGAATTGAGGATGTGCTCCTCGAAGGCCTCATAGGCCACGGGGCAGACCGCGCGGGCGCATTCCGCCATCACCTCGGCGTAGACCCGGATCTCATACTGCGCGTGCGGGTCCAGCCTGAGCCGCAGGAAGTGGAACAGGTTATGCAGGTCAATCTGCCAGTACCACTCCGTGTACAGCGAGAGCGGCAGGTTGATGCGGGCCAGCTCCCGGGCCATGCCCTGCTCCACCATGTCCTCGTAATGCCCGTAAAGCTGCTGCTGGTCGCCGGAGATTTCATCCACCTTGCCGCGGGCGTAGTCCGCCGGCATGCTGTCCCCGCTGCCCTGCTTGTTGTCCGCGCTCTGGAACTGGATGCGCTGCTCATCGGGGACGTAGAACTCATCGGTCATTATGCTGTAGCGCCCGCTGACCTCATTGAGCCGGGCCGTACGGTGGCGCACCCACTGGCGGGCCACGAAGATCGGCATCTTGCAGTGGAAGGTCAGCTGCACCTGCTCGAAGGGGCTGGTATGCCAGTTGCGCAGCAGGTAGTTGATCAGGCCCTTGTCCTCGCGCATGCTCTTGGTGCCGGAGCCGTAGCTGACGCGGGCGGACTGCACGATGCTGTGGTCGCCGCCCATGTAGTCCACGAGGCGCACGAATCCCTTGTCGAGCACCTTGAACTGCTTGTTGAGGATCGCCTCAGCGGCCGGGACATTATTGCGGGGCATGAGAAAATTATATGATACAAAACTGCGTCACACCGGAAGCGGCAGCCAGTGCGGCCTGAGCCATCGGCAGATTGGCGCGGGACGGGCAGCTGCTAACATAGGCTCTTTCGCAGGTACACACACATGGAAAAATCTGATCTGACCCCCCGGCTGGACTGGCCGGAGCTCAAGCTGCAGCTTGAGGAACTCACTGAAAATGCTCCCACATCCGAAAGCGTGGATGCCTGGCTGCGCAGGTGGACCGAACTGGCCGTGCAGCTCAGCGAGTACGCCACGCTGGTGCATCTGGCCACGATGGTGGATACCAGGGATGAATCCGCGCATCAGCTCTATGCGGACTACATAGACACGATCGATCCACAGGCCAAGGAGCTGGACCAGCGCCTCAAGCAGATCCTGCTGGACAGCGGCGTGGTGCCTGCAGGGATGGATGTGCCGATGCGGCGCCTGCGGGCCGAGGTGGCTCTGTACCGCGAGGAGAATCTCCCGCTGGAAGCGAAGCTGGCCAAACTCGGAATGGAATACAACGAGATCTGCGGCAACTGGAGCGTGGAGTGGGAAGGCCAGACTGTGCCGATCGCGGAACTGCGCCGTCACGTCGAAAGCAATGACCGCGGTGTGCGGGAAAGAGCCTGGCGTCTCGGTGCCGACCGGCTGAAACAGGACCGCCAGAAGCTCAGCCGGATCTGGGGTGAGATGCTGGACCTGCGCCTGGAGATCGCCGCCAATGCCGGCTTTGACAGCTACACCGACTACGCCTGGATGAGCTGGGGTCGCCATGACTACAGCCCGGCGGATGCCCGCGAGTTCCAGCAGGCCGTGCTGAAGGTAGTGACCCCTGCCCTGAGCCGCCAGCTCGAGCGGCGCACCGAGACCCTCGGTGTGGACAGCCTGCGTCCCTGGGACCTGACCTGTGACTCACGGGGCCGGGCTCCGCTCAAGCCGTTCAGCGGGGCTGACGAGCTGGAACACACCACGCAAAAGGTCTATGCCCGCCTCGACGAACGGCTTGGCAACTGGGTGGCGGAGATGAGCCGCGACCGGCTGTTCGACCTTGCCAACCGCGAGGGCAAGGCCCCCGGCGGTTTCATGACCGTGCTGCCGCAGCGCTGGCAGCCCTTCATCTTCATGAATGCGGTGGGCATGAGTATTGACGTGCGCATCATGCTGCATGAATGCGGCCATGCCTTCCACGTCTACCAGACCGGCGCACTGCCCTACATGCAGCAGCGCGACGTGCCGATGGAATTCAGCGAGGTTGCCAGCATGGCGATGGAGCTGCTGGCTGCACCGTACCTGACCCGTGACCGGGGCGGCTTCTACAGCGATGAGGACCATGCCCGCGACCACAGCACGCAGCTGGAGTACATCATCTTCACCTGGGTGATGATCGCGATCGGCGATGCGCTGCAGCACTGGATCTATGCCAACCCGCAGGAGGCGCGGGATGCCGCGAATGTTTCCGCGAAGTACCTCGAGCTGTTCAGCCAGTACTATCCGCATGTTGACACCGCAGGCATCGAGGACGAAATCGCCTGGAACTGGCAGCGCGTGCTGCACTTCTTCCTGTACCCGTTCTACTACATCGACTACGGGCTGGCACAGCTCGGCGCCGTGCAGATCTGGGCGAACTCGCTGGATGATGAGAAGCAGGCAGTGACGCAGTACCTTGCCGGCCTGGCGCTGGGTGGTACGGCCACGCTGCCACAGCTCTTCGAGACGGCGGGTGCGCACTTCGGCTTCGATGAGAAAACGTTTGGCAACGCTGTCGGGCAGATCGAGGACAGGCTGGCGGAACTGGCGGGCTGATGGAGGCCCGGAGCAATCCGGGCAATGGAGCTACCGGCTTTAGCGGTAGAAACACGGTTTGCGGGGCACGGGGCACGGGTTGCGGGTTTCCGGCGGCGAGTCGCCGCCGCCACTGAGAATTGCCCACTGACAACTGCCTGTTTCCTACTGACCACTGACCACTGACCACTGACCACTGACTACTGATCACTGCACCACGTAGTCCCGGCTCAGGTGGATCAGCTCTTCCTCGGCGCGGATGTCGGCGATCCTTTCATGCTGGATGTAGACCCAGCCCTTCATGGACTTGCCCGGGCCCATCGGCTCGAAGGGCCGGGCCCGGTTCTCGCTGTAGAGTTCCTCGATCACATCCTCGGGCAGTTTGAGCGTGATGCCCTGCTCCCAGGCTGATGTAAACAGCTTCTTCTTCCCGTTGACAAGCACATACCATGATGGGTGGCCCATCATCTGTCCGCGCACGATGCCTTCGTCATCAGCAAACATGGCGTCCAGCATCGCCACGACATCTTCGCGGTGCCCCGGCCAGTCCGATTTCGCCTTCTTCTTCGTTGCCACAATCGGTCTCCTTTAACTTCAGCGCGACCCGGATGCGCGGATGCGCAGCCGCAGCGCCAGACCGACGAATGCTCGCATGAGTCGGAGAATCACTTTGCATTCGTCGTGAACAGTCCGATGCGGTTGCCATGCGGGTCATCGAAGGCGGCATACCAGCCGAAGCCGGTGTCCGCCGGTCCCACGTGCATCCGTTCCTGTACGACATTGCCACCAAGCTGCCGGATCAGCTCCAGCTTCTGCTCCAGTCCGGCAACCTCGATGAACAGCACGGGTCCACTGCCGGTGGCGGGCTCCCGGTCCAGGCTGAAGCCGCCGCCCAGGCCCTGCTCGCCGTCATTGAACAGCAGGTAACGCTCGGTATTCGGGTTGAAGCTCCAGCCGAACAGGGTTCCGAAGAATTCCATTGATTCCTCGAGATTCCGCGAAGGGATGTTCACATGGCAGATCCTGTCAGACATACTTCCTCCACTATGGATAATCACACCTGCGTGCCGGAGGGACGGATGGCATCCGCGATACGGCCGCCTTCAGCATAGCTCTTGAGCCGGGTGCCGATGAGTTCAGTCCAGCCCTTGACATAGCCGGAGTGACTGTCTTCCTGAAACATGTTGAAACAATGATGGCTCAGTTTCAGCAGCGTGCCGCCGCCTTCCTCCGCCGCTTCGAAGACCACGCGGAACATCCCCGCCCCACTCCACAGCACACCTGCGGGGATGCTGAAGCTGACCAGCCTGCCGGGGCTGATGCTCTGCACGACAGCCCAGATGCAGCCTCCGCCGCCCTGCCAGTGCTCCAGCAGGCGGCCGCCCGGTTCAGCCTCGATAATGATGTTGTCAGTATTCGGACCGCCCATCACCCAGGACCTGCTCCACCAGCTGGCAATGTCATTCATGAAACAGTCATAGACATGCTGTGGCGAAGCACTGATCGGCACTTCCTGCTCAATCTCGACACTGGCGATCTCGACCTTCTGCGTGTTGCCATCAATCTTCACGAAGCGGCTCCCTCGCTGGGTTCCGCTGCGTCAGTGATCTCCGCCGGGATCACGGCATCCTCGATGGCCTCGCCCGCGCAGTACCTCCTGAAGTTCTCACCGACGAGCAGGGACCAGCCCTGGGCGTAGCCCGCCGCGCCGTCTTCCTCATCCGTGTACTGCTGGAAGCAGCGGTGTTCCAGGTGCAGGTCAGTGCCGCCGTCCGCAGCCTCATTGAAACTGACGCTGATTGATCCGGCGCCGCTCCAGAACGTACCCTCGGGAATCCCGAATCCGATGAAGCGGCCCTCCTCGAGGTGCAGCACTTCGGCCCACTGTACGGTGCCGCCTTCGTAGATCTCCAGCAGGCGCCCGCCGGGATCGGCCTCGATCATGATCACCTGCGTGGCCGGGCCGCCCATCGTGAAGCTGCGGCTCCACCAGTAGCCGATGTCCTGTACGAAACGCTCATAGGCATCCCCCGGCGGGTTGGCAAGATGCAGGTCGAGGATGACCACTGCATCGCCGACAGTGGTTTCGGTCCACTGTGTTTCCACGCTGTAGGGCCTGTCAGTCATCTGATCTGCCGGTGCTGCCTCTTCCTGTGCAAGGGCAGTACCACTGATGAGCATTGCCAGCATTGCCAGCGCTGCAAGTTTCGAGTTGTCCATGTAGTTCTCCTATCCCTGTGATTGGCCTGGGCCTGCCGCGGGCTGCTCAGGCATGCTGTCTGGCCCAGTCCGGTTCGTGCCCCAGGCCCAGCCGTGTGCCATCCTCGCACCAGCCCTTGAGCCGCGTACCCAGCAGGTCATCCCAGCCCATGCCGTAGCTTTCCTGCTGCTCGGGCTTGAACAGGCCGAGTGCCCGGTGCCTGAATTTCAGCGTGGTGCCGCCCTTGCCGTTGTCACTGAGCGTGTAGCTCCAGTTGCCGAA
>JAHEFU010000171.1:2850-6389 GCA_024645305.1 Planctomycetales bacterium | reverse complement strand
ACACACCCGGCAGCTTCAGCCGGGTCTGGGTCTCGGGTATCTCCCACTACGACGGCAGGCTGTACGTGACCGGCTACTCGCAGAACATGGCCAGCCTGGCCGTTGACAGCGGGGAAGAGCTGTTCAACCACTATCTGTACGACTTCGCGCAGCAGCAGGAATACAACGCGGGTGAGAAGCCCGGCGGCAGCGGTTCGGTCATCCAGTTCTCCTCCCAGAGCCTGCATCCCAACGGCAGGAGCCTCCTGCTCAGCGCGATCGGCGGCGAGAAGCTGGTCTATGGCCTGGGTTCCGGCGGGCGGCCGGTCTGCGTCTGGGAGGGCAGCAAGGAAGCCGCGGCCACGGGATTCCTGCTGGCCGGCAACTCCATCTGCAGCGGGACTGACAACGCGGTTACGGTGAGCGGGCTCAATGGCACGGAGCGCTGGCACTCAGCGCTGCAGTCCGCCCCGGCGGACATCGTGCTCTCTGACCTGGGACTCCTCGTGACGCGCAACCAGGCCCGTAATTTGTGGGTTCACGACCTGCAGAGCGGGGAGCTGCGCTGGGCCCTGGCGGATGCCGCCGACATCACCGCCATGGCGGTTGACGATGCCAATGACCTGCTGTACCTGTGCTACTTCAATGAGCGCCTGGATGCACTCAATGTGGCGGATGGCAGCCTGGCCTGGCAGTATGACTACAGCTACCTGCTGGAGGATAAGGAACGCCAGGAACTGGTGGCGGCAGCCAATGCGAAGCTCGGCCTCTCCGAGCGCAACGGCTATGACAGGGCCACTCTTGACAACGTCAGCACGGTCATCCGCCCGGACGGGATCATCCTGGCCTTCGACTACGGCTTCATGCTGTGCCTGGACAACACCGGGAAGCTGCGCTGGCAGCGCGAGGACCTGGACCCGATCTCGAGTGTGATGGGCTTTGTCAACGGCATCATCACGCAGCACTACTGGTACGCAGCTGAAATCGCCCCGCAGGGACTGTACGTGCGGGCCTCCGCCCTGCCGCTGGTGCGGCGTCCGGCCTGGCCCGCGATTACAGCCAGCTGGGACAGGATCAGCGAGATGACCGCTGAGCAGCTGGCCCTGCGGCAGATGGATGTGGATGAGCAGCGCGAGTTCCAGCGCCAGCAGCGCCTCGCGGGCCCGGACGAACCGCTCCGGGTGATGTACACCAACCTGGCAGTGCTTGATCCGCTCGACGGATCGCAGCTGGACAGCATGCCCATCGAGGGCTGGGTCCGCACGGGCATGTGCCCGGCCCGTGACAAGGTCGTGTTCGAGGATTCGAGTTACCAGTTCTGCTGGTACGCGAACAACTGGCAGGGTGGCAACCGCCGGGTAAGTGCATACAACTGGCTGGTGCCGGGGGGGGAATCCTGATTTGTTGTCGATAATCCTCAAGGAATACAGGCAGCGGGCGCGCGGCATCGCGACGCTCGGCCTGGTCATGACATATACGATCATCCTCGGCGGCGTGTCCTTCTTCGTCTACCTGGCACGCTATACCGACCTGCAGTCCCGGGCCTCGACCTCCAGCCAGGTCGGACTGGCGCTGTGCGTGACGACCTTCATCGCCCAGATGATCATGTCACTGCTGCTGGCCTTGTCACTCAATGCATCAACGATTGCCCATGAAAAGGACCAGGATACCTTTGAGCTCCTGAACCTGACACTGTTCAAGAGCTTCGAGATCGTGCTCGGCAAGTTCTTCAGCTCCACGGGCTTCCTGTTCCTGCTTGTCGTCACGGCGATGCCGATCTACGCCCTGGCCTTCACCTTCGGTGGCCTGACAACGCTGCAGTTCCTGCAGCTGGCGGTCGTAGTGGTCGGCATGACGCTGATGATCTCCGCCCTGGGATTGTTGCTGTCTCTGATCAGTGACGACGTGCGCACCGCTCTCGGGCGCAGCTTCTTCTTCCTGATCGTACTGGGGGCGCTGACCCTGATCTGCGGCGGGATCATGAAGGCCTCGCTTTCCGGCCAGCCGCCGGCACTGCCGCTGTACTGGCTGGGGGTCTTCTCCTTCCTGATGAACCCGCTGTTCAGCGCAATGGAAATCTTCAACCCCTCGGTGTTCACCTGGCAGAGCGGCGGTGCGGTGGTGATGCCCTTCCTGATGAAGAACAGCCTGTTGTGGATCTGGAGCGCCCTGTTCCAGACCCTCGTGGCGGCGCTGATACTCCTTGTGACCGTGCTGGTGTACCCGCGCTACCGGGCCAGCAAGGCCGGAGGTGTCGGATGAGGCAGCGGCACCTGTTCATCGCGCTGGCAATCTGCAGCCTGCTGCTGGCCACGGCCCGCCCGGCCCTGGCCGCCCCGCCGGACGGGATCAGCGTGACCTTCGAGGTCGGCTACGACGGCATCGTGCAGCAGGGCCGGCTGAACCCGGTCACCGTGGACATTGACAACCAGTCCAGCGCAGGGCTCAACCTCTCCGGTGAGCTGGTGCTGAAGTACGAGGGCACGGAGTACACAACCCGCCTCGAACTGGCGAGCCCCTCGCAGAAGCGCTTCTACCTGTACTTCCCCTGCAGCGAGACCTATCCCCAGGTCAGCCTGATGGTGCGCAGCTCCGAATGGACCGAGGAAATGGACATCAGCCAGAACATCAAGACCTGCAATGCGGCTGATGTGAGCATCCTCGTGCTGACCGACACACCTGGTTCCCTGCAGTCCGCCAACCAGATCGAGAGCGCCCGCATCACCCGTGACGAATGGCTGAGTGCCAGCGCCGGGCTGCAGTCCTCCAAGAGCTACGTGAGCTACTTCGACATTGACGAGGTGGATGACAACGCCAAGTTCTTCGCACGGGCGGACAGTATCATCCTCTCCGACATTGACTACCTGCAGCTTGATGAGGGCATCGGCCGGGCGCTGATGGAGAACGTGGCGCGCGGTGCCAACCTGGTCTTCTCACTGGGGAGCAACGGCAGCCGGGTGGCCGCCAGCCCCGTGGGCCAGCTCTGCCCGTTGGTACCCTCCGGCACGGTGGAGGTCTCCGAGCTCGGGGAACTCGGCCTGCGCTACGGCATCCAGCCGGGTACGGCGCTGGCAACACTGTCAACGGGCCGGCTGCGCGAGGGTGCCGAGGTGCTGACCTATGCCGGGTCCTATCCGGCGATCGTGCGCCAGGACTGGGGCGCCGGCAGCGTCTATGCGCTGGCCTTCAACTTCACGGACCGGCCCTTCCGCCAGCATCCGGGGCTCGGGGAGCTGTTCTCCGACCTGACGATGAACGTGGAGCGCAGCGAGGACGTGAACAACTGGTTCGTGCACCCGCAGGAGATCTTCAGCCTGATGCGCAACCTGGAGGAGGCCAAGCCGATGGATCCGGGCTTCGTGGCCCTGTTCATCGTGCTCTACGTGGTGCTGATCGGCCCGCTGAACTTCTTCGTGCTGGGCCGCGTGAAGCGCAGCACGCTGGTCTGGCTGACAATCCCGCTCATCATCATCGGCTTCTCGTGGTTCGGGCTGGAGACGGGGCGCATCACCCGCGGTTCCGACAATGTGGTTGCCAGCTTCCAGGAGCTGCATGTCTAT
>JAHEFU010000171.1:0-2840 GCA_024645305.1 Planctomycetales bacterium | reverse complement strand
CAGCAGCTGGCCAACCGTGGCGGGATCAATCCATTCATCACCAGGAGTCTTGACAACACAGTAAACCCGAAGCTGAACATCTCCCAGGGCAAGTGGGCCGCCAAGGAATACTACTACCGCGGCTTCCGGGACATCCCGGCTACCGTCAGCGCCGCTCTCGCGGACCCTGACAGCCTGGGCGACGGCAGCTTCAGCCCGGTGGGCAGCTTCGAGCTGGACCTGCCCTGGGAACTGCACGACTGCCGGCTGCTGGGCCGCCAGAACTACAGCCGCGACATTGGCGACGTGGCGGCGAAGGGCCAAATCGAGCTGGACAAGCTGACAACCGGACCCGGCAGCTGGTTCCCCGAGGAGAACTACGTCGCGCGTTACCGTGAGGAACTGCTTACCGGAGCACAGCTGGCAATGGCGGACGGCCTGCGCTACAGCAATGAGCTGCTGCTCGTCGGCTTCACGGAGGAGCTGGAGCGCCTGGCGGAGTTCGACCGGCCGCATATCCAGCATACGCTGTCAATGGTGGTGGTGCACCTGCCCTGCGAGCGCCGGCCCAGCCGCAGCGGCCAGCTGCGCATGGCAACGGCGGAACCGCTCCTGATCGGGGGGCGCAATTTCAGCCTGCGCGAGGACTACTACAATCCCCTGCGGCGCTATGCCCCGGAGCTGGAGATGCGGCGCTACGAGGTGGCCGCGGGTGGCTACATGGAGTTCCGCCTGGACATGCAGGGCACAGCCACCGGCAGCCAGTACATCGGTGTGGACTGGAATGTCTTCGAGGACAACCGTGACGCCGTGCAGATCAGCGATGTGCAGCAGGTGCTGAATGTCGAGGGCCTGGGCACGGAGGGACGCTGGATCCCGCTGGATATCCGGGCGGGCACCCGCGGGTCCATCCTGCCGATCGAGCGCCTGCTCCTGCCTGACAACACGATCCACCTGCGGATGCGGGCCATACAGGAAATCCAGGCCCAGATGCCGGATGTGCGCGTCAACTAGCCGGAGCTGACGGTCAGCGGTCGGCTTCCGCCAGCCACTGGTCCGTGAAGGGCGCCGCCTCGTAGTCATTCTTCCAGTACACGCCGCGCAGCCTGTCCCAGCCGTCCTCGATGATGAAGGCGGCGAAGCCCGAGGCGTTGTTGCGGCTGTCCACCCAGGCCATGTTCAGCACCCCGTCCACCAGATAGCCGTTTAGCTGCCAGACGGATCCCTCCGGCGTTGTCAGTTCGCCGTAGAAGGACTGCTGACCCGAGTTCGTGAACAGGATGCTTCCGAGGTCGCTCGTATAGCGGTTGTAGCCGATCTGCTGGTAGGGCTCATCCATCGTCTGGCGCACGTACCAGTTGCCCCAGCGCCCGCTGTAGCTCCAGATGTAGAGGAAATCCGGGCCGAACATCTCCGCGCTGACCTCACTGTCCTGCGGCACGCCGTTCTGGTCGTTGCGGGAGAAAACCAGCACTCCGGGAGCGCTCTTGCGCCAGCTGCCCTGGATGGTGGTGCCCAGCACGCCGTCGTCATAGTCGAACACACGCAGGCCGCCGCTCTGCTGCAGCACCATGGTGGCGTACTCCTTGTGGGAGCGCAGGTCCAGGCGCTCGTTGGAGCAGATCCCGACCATCACCCAGGAGCCGGGCAGCAGGCCCTCGTCCAGCGTGTCGGTTCCGGAGAACTGCGGTCCGCGTTCCAGCCGCTGTTCCACCTGGCCGTCGGCCGGGATGGGTTTGCGGTCCGCGCCGGCCTGGACGTTAGTGTAGTCCTGCGCGCCGGAGGGCAGCTGCCAGGGATGCGTGGCCTGCACGTCACTGATGCCGCGCTCGGAATCGCTGACGCTGCGCTGGCAGGCGGCAGCGAGGAGCGCAAGGGCCAGGAAGATTGTCATTCTGAGGATTGCCATCATGTGCCGGTCTCCGCGGTCTGCACGAATTCATCAATAAAGTAACGGGGGTTGAGGCGCTCGCCGGTCAGTTCCTGCAGCGTGGCATTCCAGTGCAGCAGGGCCCCGCGCCTGAATAGGCCGTCACGCAGCCATGGGCCCGTACGCGGCTGGCGCACCAGCGGAGTGTTGCCAAGCTTATGCTCGATGTGGTGCTTGAGCTGGCTGGCGGTCATCTCGCCGAGCAGGTAGTTGTGGTAGTAGACCGGCGCCTGGGCGATATGCGTCTTGGTGGCCCAGTCCGGCTCATTGCGGTTGTCAGGTCGCGCTACCATCTGGTACTGCTCGACCAGGTCCCACCACAGTTTGTTCAGATCCTGGGCCGGGTCGCCGTACAGGCTGCGCTCGAAATGCACCATCACCATCATCCAGCGTGTGAACAGCAGCATCGCCCAGGCCTGCTGGCGCCGGGCCCCGACCGCTACATCTGCGGCATGCTGCGGGTCCAGCCCGAGGATGTCCGTCAGCCAGGTCTCGTCATGTGTCAGGCGCCCGAACAGCATGGCAATGGCCTCGGTGCTGGAGATATGGGCGCAGTCGCGCAGGAAGTACTGCTGGGCGGGGTCCAGGTACAGGTCATAGGCCGCGTGGCCGTACTCATGCAGCATCGTGCCGGCCCAGCTTTCATTGGAGCGGCAGTTGCACAGCACATGCACGCGGGCGGGATCGCGCCCGACCATCATGCAGAAGGCGTGCTGGTCCTTGCCGGCGCGTTCATAGAGGTCACTGATTGCCAGCGAGGGGCGGATGTCCAGCCCGACCCGGTCGAAGGTGTCAATCGTCAGCTGCTCAAGGTCCGCATCGCTGAACAGGGCATCGAGGTCCAGCTCCACGATTTCCGGGGCATCCTGGAAGAAGGGGTCCGCATAGTGCCAGGGGCGCAGTTCGGAGAGTTCCGCCAGACGGTAACGGC
>JAHEFU010000170.1 GCA_024645305.1 Planctomycetales bacterium | reverse complement strand
CCATTACCTCTTTCTGCTTGTCATCGATGACCTTCTCGAGGTCCGCCAGGTGTGACTCCAGCAGCTTGTCCACCGATTCCAGATGGATGTGCAGCTCGTCGTCACTGATTTCCTTGGCCTTGTTCAGCTTCTTCAGGTGGTCATTCGCATCGCGGCGCACGTTGCGCATGGCGACCCGGCCATCCTCGGCGTACTTGCCGACCGCCTTGACGAGGTCCTTGCGCCGGTCCTCGGTCAGGGGTGGGATGCTCAGGCGGATGATGGCGCCGTCGTTTTGTGGGGTCAGGCCCAGCTCGCTTTGCTGCAGAGCCTTCTCGATCCCGCCCATGTTGCCCTTGTCGAAGGGTGAGATCATGATCGTCACGGCATCCGGGGTGGAAATCGTGGCCAGCTGGCTCATGGGCATGTCCGTGTCATAGGCATGCACCTTGATATGGTCCACGAGGGCTGTCGATGCACGGCCGGCCCTCAGGTGCACGATTTCCTGCTTGATGGACTCAAGGCTCTGCGCCATGCGGTGGTCAGCATCACTGATGATCTCACCCGGGGTACCTGGAGTGGACATGGCTTCCTCCTGCAAACGACATTAAAGCCTGATTATAGCCTTACCCCGTTATTGCTCCGGGTGAAAAAGCTGATATCAAGAACCAAATCGTCGCAGGCTGGTCTAATGGTAAAGGTGCGCCTGGGAGGCGGTGGATTTTCGCGTGGTTTACCCCTCTTTCCACTGGAGGAAAAGGGGTACGTGCTGTATCATTATCGAAGGGGCAAACCAACGCGGACAGAGCTCTGACCGCGAGCGTGCGCTCCAAACCCGTTACAGGAGACGAAATCTCCAATGCAGAAGAAACTGGGAGAGATGCTTGTAGACTCGAAGGTGATCACCCTCGAGCAACTGCAGGAGGCGCTGGAAGCCCAGCGTGAATCCGGCAAGCGACTGGGAGAAGTGGTCATCGACATGCAGATGACTACTGAGGATGAGGTGCAAAGTGTCCTGGCTGAACAGCTGGGCATCCAGCAGATCGACCTCTACGAGGAAAAGATCGACAATGACGTAGCCCGCCTGATCAGTGCCGATATGATTACCCGGCACCAGGCGATGCCTGTCCGGCAGGAAGGCAACAACATCATCGTCGCCATGGTTGATCCTCTCAACCTGCTCGCGATTGACGATATCCGCCTGTCCACGGGCCTGGATGTCGTTCCGCGGATCTGCAGCCCGCACGGCATGAAGTTCGCATATGACCAGATGTTCGGCGTGACAGCTGAAGCTGAGAAGCATATGGAGGACTTCCGCCAGGAGCAGATCAAGAAGGGCTATGTGATCGATGACACCCTCGCCGACAAGGCCACATTGGCCGAGGTTGAGCAGGCTCCGATCGTCAAGCTGGTGGATACCGTGCTGACTGGCGCGGTGGACCACGGCGCATCGGATATCCACATCGAGCCCAAGGAGGACCATGCAGTCGTGCGCTACCGCGTCGATGGCATGCTCCACAAGATCCTGACCATTCCCCGGCATGCAGTGGCCGCGGCGACCGCCCGACTGAAGATCATGGCCCGCTGCGACACTTCCGAACGGCGCAAGCCGCAGGACGGCCGTATCGAGCTGTCCATCCGTGACGCCTCCTTCGACGTCCGTTTCAGCGTCTGCCCCACGATCAACGGTGAGAAGATCGTGATGCGACTGCTCAACAAGAGCAGCGCGGAATTCAAGCTGACGGACCTCGGTTTCGATGAGGATGAGCTGAGCAACTTCTACGAGATCATGGAGAAGCCGCACGGCATCATGCTGATCACCGGTCCCACCGGTTCAGGCAAGTCCACGACACTGATTGCCTCACTGGGCAAGATGGCCAATGAGACTGTGAACGTGATGACGGTGGAGGACCCTGTCGAGTACCAGCTGGACAGGATCAACCAGGTACACGTGAACAACAAGGTCGGACTGACCTTCGCCACCGCCCTGCGCACCTTCATGCGTCAGGATCCCGACATCATCATGGTCGGTGAGATCCGAGACTTCGAAACCGCTGACCTGGCGGTGAACGCCGCCCTGACCGGTCACGTTGTATTCAGCACGCTGCATACAAACGATGCCGCGGGCGCCATTCCGCGTATGACCAACATGGGTGTCCCGCCCTTCCTGATCAACGCCTCGCTGATCGGCGTGATGGCGCAGCGCCTGGTGCGCAAGCTCTGCCAGCACTGCAAGGAATCCTATGAACCCACCGAAATGGAGAAGGACCTGATCCGCGGTGCCTACAACTCCGGCGACTATCCGGACAGGATCCTGATGTACCGCGGCCGGGGCTGCAAGTTCTGCAACCACCTTGGCTACCGTGGCCGTAACGGCATCTTTGAAATCATGCCGATGACCAATGAAATGCGCAACCTCGTGATGCGCAGTTCAGCGATCCACGATGTGAAGAAACTGGCGCGCCAGCAGGGCATGCTGACCCTCTGGGAGTCCGGCGTGAAGAAAGTGCTGCACGGCATCACTTCGCTTGAGGAACTCCTGCGAGTGGCCCGTCCGGATTACGAAGAAGACGCCGAGCTGGCACAGGAGCTTGGTACCACCACCGGCACCCGCGGCCTGCTGGCCGAGGCAGCGCCGACCCTTGCGGAGGTCGAGTCCTTCTCGTCCCTCTAGGCAATCCGATCCCCATACCCCGTCCGCATTGCGGGCGGGGACTTTTTTTTGCCTCGAGTTGGCTGGAGCTTCGTGACCGATCGGTCATGAAAGGCTGATTTGATTTGCAAGCCGGCGCAATTCCTGCTAATCTGTTTGCCCTGCCCACATCATATTGATAATGGGGAGGCGGACCGCTGAACTCAGTCCCGGAGATTGCCAGACTGTCAATTGAGGGGCGCGAGTGATACAATATTTAACTGTGTACCGCCTGTTTTCAGGCGGCAAATTAGCATCCTTTCAGGATGCATGGTGAAGTATTTATGGATTATACGATCCTTGATCTGCTGGTCCAGCTCGTGGAGCATGGAGCCTCGGATATCCACCTGACGGCAGGGGTGCCGCCGACTTTGCGCGTGCACGGCAAGCTGGTCCGCCTGGATTACAAACCGCTCTCCCCTGAAGACGTCAAAGTTCTTGCTTATTCGATGATCCGCGAGGATCAGCGCAAGAAGTATGAACTCGAGCGTGAGCTGGACTTCGGTTACAGCCAGAAGGGTATCGGGCGATTCCGCTGCAACGTGGGCTTCCAGCGTGAATCCACCTATATGGTGATGCGAGCCATCAGCGAAAAGATTCCCTCCATGGATGAGCTGATGCTGCCGCCGATCATGAAGGAAGTGATCATGCTGCCCCGCGGTCTGGTGCTCGTCACCGGCCCGACCGGTTCCGGTAAATCAACTTCACTTGCGGCGATGCTCAACGTGATCAATGAGACAAAGGACCTCCACATCGTCACGATGGAGGACCCGATCGAGTACGTGCACCAGCACAAGCGCTGCAACGTAAACCAGCGTGAAATCGGTTCGGACACCCTGTCCTTCGCCGGCGCCCTGAAGCGCGTGCTGCGCCAGGATCCGGATGTGATCCTTGTGGGAGAAATGCGAGACCTGGAAACGATCTCCACGGCGATCACCGCCGCGGAAACGGGCCACCTCGTGTTCGCCACCCTGCATACGAACAACGCACCGCTGACGATCGACCGTATCGTCGACGTGTTCGCCTCGGAGCAGCAGGACCAGATCCGCGCCCAGCTGGCAAACTCCCTGCAGTGCATCATGTCACAGCAGCTGTTGCCGGTGACCGATGGCGGCGGACGTGTGGCCTCGTTTGAGATCATGCTCAACATCCCGGCCATCCGCAACCTGATCCGTGAGAAGAAGGAATTCCAGATCCACTCCGTGATGATGACCCACTCCAAGCTGGGCATGATGACGATGGACCAGAGCCTGCGCGACCGTTACCTGGACCGCATGATCACCCTGGAGGTCGCCATGGCCCATGCCGGCAACGTTGGCAACCTGCAGCGCCTGATCAGCCATGCCGCGAGCGAGGGCCGCGCTGGCAGCCGCCCGGGTTCCGACCGCGGGGGACCGATGCTGGACGGCACCGGCCCGAGCATCGGCGTCTGATTGAGTTGCCTGCTCGTGCAAGCACTCGCAGGTCTGGCGCTGCGGCCAGCTAAGCTGGCCGGGTCGCGCTGATGGTGCAGGAGGATGGAAGATGCCTCGTGCAAGAGGAGTGAAACTTGTTTCGCTCCGGTTTGCAGACCCGCGAGCCTTTGGGTGAGCGGGAAGAAGAATATTGACTGGCGTATGGGAGGCCCCACGGGGTCTCCCTTCTTTTTATCCGCCGTGCCAGGGGAACCCCGGGGCGGAACCGCCTGGCTGGGGGCGAGGGGCAAGCATTACCGTTGCCAGATGACTCCGCAGTCCCTGGCAGGATACTTCCCGGACCCTAGCCCCGTTGCACACGCCGGCGCATGAGCTCCGTCTCACGTGCCAGGAAGGCCCGCATCCAGCTGTTGTCAACATGACGCATGCAGTGCAGCTCGAATGTCTTGCCGCGCCGCTCCGCCAGGAATTCCAGCTCGGCATGGCCCAGTTCGTCCAGCAGCAAGAGCTTGGCGATCTCGATGTCCCAGAAGTAGGGGCTCGTGCCCTCGTCGGAGATCCCGCTGCGGAAGAACCCGGGCTTGACAGTCAGGAAGTCGGCATGGTGTGCGTTGAATTCATCAATCTCCGCCGCCGCCGCCTCCTGGTCCATCCGCAGCAGCAGCCGGATCAGCAGGACCCAGCTCCAGTGCACCAGGTCGGATATGGCGCTGTCAACATAGGGTTCCTGCGGCGGGGTCATCGAGAAGTGCCTGCGCATCCGCGGCAGCAGGTCATCCGCCAGGGCGCTGCGCAGCTGCGCCAGGTTCATCAGCCGGTCGGCGTGCTCGAGTGTGCCCCGCCACTTGACCAGCACGACGGTCCGCAGGAAGGCCAGCTCGAGCTCCATGTCGTCAAGTTCCGCCAGCCCGAGCTTGCTGCGCCGCTGGGAGCGCTTCTGCATCAGGTCCCGTACCCGCTCCAGGCCGGCATAGGCTTCGGTCTCCTGCTGCTCGTCAATGTTGCTGAGTACTATGTCCAGCAGGGCCAGACAGTGCATGGAATCCGCAAAGCTGAGGAATTGCTCAGCCCGGTCGTCGCTCGGGAGCAGGCTGATACCGTATTCAATCACCTGCCGCCAGGTCTCCATCTGCTGCATGTCGCCAATGGCATAGGCTGCGGTAAGCTGGGAGAGAATCATTCGGGCCCGCCGAAGGTACAGAAATGGAGTGTCCAGCCCACCACCGGACAGCCAGTATCTGTCCAGCAGCTGCGTGTCAAGGTAAAGCATGCCGGCTCCTTGCATAAGCAATTGTCAGGTCGTATCCCTTACGGGAGGCAGACAGGCCACTGCCGGCTTTCCGGAACAGTAATCACCTGGTCAAAAAAGGTGATAGTTATGTGGCATCCACCTTGCCAATCATATCACGGAACGGAATTGCACAGCCTTGCGCGGCTCACCGGGCGGAAATGTGCAGCATTGTCCCTGCCAGCCCCATGCCTGGGGCCGCGCCAGGCAGGCTGGACCTGCCCGGGTGATACTCAGCCACTGCCGGGCAGGATCGGTCCGGTCCCTCCACTCCAGCGTCCCAGCAGTCTGCCAGGCAGGCCCGGCCATGCCAGCGGTAACGCCACGAGCAGGCAGAACCAGAGCCGCAGTGTCTCGGGCTGCATGGATCCCGGGCTGAAGCCCGGTCGCATGGTGCGCAGCATTGTCAGTGCAGGACTCTCATGTGGAAGGGGCAGCAGCAACAGCATTGCCAGGATGAAGAAGCTCGCGGCGCGTGGCACTACGGCACTGATTCCACTGGCCTGCAGGGGCAGCAGCAGTCCCAGCAGCAGCAGGGGCAGGAGCAGCAGCAGTCCGGCGATGACTGTCAGATGGGTGGCATCCCCGGCCTGCAGGCAGGGGATTGTCATTCCAAGCAGGCCTCCCGTCAGCAGTAGCAGCCAGACCCGGTCACGGCGGAAGGAATGCAGCAGCCTGTCATTCTCAAGCGTGATGCTGCACAGCATCCAGACCAGCCAGCTTCCGGCGATGCCTGACAACAGGACCGACCACCAGTCCGCCGGCGAAAGAGGCAGTACCTCAACCGTCCAGCGCATTGTCAGTGCAAGGATCCGCAGACCGGCCACCAGCAGGCCGGCGCAGCAGGCCAGCCACAGAGGCCTCACGCGCTGCCAGGCCCGACCCGGGGGCAGCAGGCTCAGCCAGGTCAGCAGCAGTGCAGCCAACCAGACTCCCAGCACACGCAGCAGGACGGGTCGCATGATATCCAGGATGTAGGGGGAAGCCAGTTTCTTGTTGACATGCATGAATTCCAGCA
>JAHEFU010000012.1 GCA_024645305.1 Planctomycetales bacterium | reverse complement strand
GGAAGCTGCGCGAGGCCACGCTGGAAGAGCTGTGCGAAGTGAAGGGCATCGGCCCGGCCTTCGCCCAGCACCTGCTGAAGTACCTCGAGCGTGACAACGAACTCGAGGAGGCCAAGGTCGAGAAGAAGCGCGAAATGCGCATCCGCCGCATCCGCCGCGAGGGCGACCCGGACGGCCCGGGCTAGTATCCGCGGTAGAACTGCAGCTCACCCGGTATCGCTCCTTCCACCGTGGAAATGACAACCGGTAAGCCATCCTGCAGTGTCATGGCATTGCTCATGCCGTATTCCACACCAGGATCACGCGGTGCACCTGTATACCAGTTTGCCGCACCATCAATAGGAAAATCATCTCTGGCACTGACGATGAATATCTGTTTTGCATCTTCGCTGTAACAGGTCATCAGGGGTCTCCCGCGATAACCGACGAGCGAGGTCTCACTGCCATGCAGCAGGCTGAAACCCGGACGGGCAAAGAACCAGTCAGTCTCCTGCATTGGGTGGAAAGTAAGCGGGAAGGCGAACACAAGGCTGTTGGAGCGCTTATAAGCGAATGAAGGAGTGCCCAGGACGACGGCCGTACTGAAGTCAAAACCGAATGTTGCGCCGACAAAACCCTGATCACCTATGTAATGGCTGGTGAAATCAGCTGTCCCGCCTGGTTCCCCGCTCGTGGCAACGTTGAATCGCAGGTTGTCCGTGTAACTAATGAAAGAAGGCAGACTGGCCACTTCCATCAGTCCGGCCCCGGTTCCGTTGGGGTCCATGGCAACCGGGACATGGCTCCAGTCGACGGTTTCATCAGGGAATAGCACCGCACTGCGAAACAGGAAACTGTTGTTCGGATCCATGTCAACTTCAAGCCCGGTTATGAGCACATGGGCCTTGCCATTAATCATGGATGCCGAGCTGCCTGTCAGGTAGAAAGGTTGTTCCCAGACCTTGTGCACATCCCAGTCGTCAGCGTCCGCGGCAGGGCTGGAGTTCGGCGATGCACAGTAGACATTGTATTCATCAAGCTCCTCGCAGAAAAAGACGTAGGGCACTCCGGCTATATTGAGCAGGCTGAGCCCATAGTGCTCATCGATTTCTCCGGTCTCGGGGCCGAAGATCGTGCCGATTTGCCAGTCCTGCTGGCCAGCGGGGTATGGCACAGTGGCCCAGGCGAAGCCGACCTGTCCAACGGAGTTGATGAATGCCGCGAAGGGTAGATTGCCGTCAAGTATCGTGATTGCCAGCTCGCGCTTGGTGTAGTCAGGTGTTGCCAGGGCCAGGCTCATGTCCCACAGGAGCTTACGCCCGGTGGCCGGCTCTGACTGGCCGCTCGTGCCTTCAGTGACGACTGCCTGCAGGGTGTAGACATGCTCCTGCCCGTCCTCAACTGCAGGGTCATTATCCTTGTAGTCATCCCCGCTGAAATCCTGTTCAATGCGCACTCCATCGCGGTAGATGTTGCACACATCTATGCCGGAGGGGTATTCCCATTCGAACTCAATACCTGAACCGGGCATCCGGTAGCCGATCTCCGTGATCACAGGCGGGATAGCAGTGCGAAAACCTGTATCAAGTGGACTCCAGCTCTGGCTGGTGCCTCCGCCTGTGTAAACGCTGCGCACGCGGTACTGGTAAATCAGCCCGAACATAGCCTCATGGCTGGGCGGGTTGATGTCGGAGTGGATATACACCTGCTCCGGAGTTGCTGTCGGGAACACACTGTCAAGGATTACCCATTCGTCAGCAGCGTCCGTTTCCAGCTTGTACTCGATCTCGTAAAGCTCTGCGCTGTCGTCATTGGGCCATGTGATGATGATGCGGTCGTACTGGGTACCGTCGGATGCATGTATCCAGCCTGGCGGGTCAGGAGGGTTGGTTGTGTAAAGTTCCACATCCTCGATGCCGATGTTGAACCCGTCGTATGTCAGCAGGGCAATATGTGCATTCCCAAGCGGGCTGTTGTAGCGCTGGCCTGAATTATCAAGCAGCTGGAAGGGATGGCCCTCCTCCTGTGCAGTGGCGAAGCTGTACCATTCCCAGCGCTCGGTCTCGTAGTTGGCAACACCCATATAGAGCTGCCCTGCCTCGTTCTGGACCCGGCGGGCGAGGGCCATGGTTACGTCTGCCAGTGCGCCGATGTTAAAGGAGTAGGTCGCCCAGCTTGATTCACCGGGCTGGCTCTCCAGCAGCATGTAGGCTTCGGCGTTCTGGTAGAAGGCGTTCTGGCTCTTCTCGCTGAACTGGTCGGCCAGCCTCTTGATGCTGCCACCCGCGCTGGCTCCGCGTAGAGTCCCTTCGGGAGGCGGAAAGTCCGGCAGGTCGAGACCGACTGGCAAGCCGGGCATTGCACTTTCCAACTGTACCGACGGCTCAGCCGGGCTGGCTACTTCAGGGCCTTCATGGTTGGCTGCACAGGAAACGAGTAGCAGCAGAAACAGCAGAGGAATGATTCTCGGCATGGTTAGATCCTTGATCCTGGTTAGGGTGATCGTATCATGGGGGTCGGCTGTTGCTTGCTGCTGCCAAGCTGTGGGCAGGCTGTGTGCTGCAGTGGGAATTACGGAGAATCCCCCCTCGAACTGAATTCTGATGCATGTGCGAACGATAATAGGATTACGGAGTCTTAGATTGCCATGAGCACGCAGCGATCGACAATCGGCCTGGTGGTGACGCTTTCAGCGTTACTGATCGTGCTCGCCTTCATCACCCGCGAGGTGCTGGACCTTGGCCCGCATGACGAGGGGATCCAGTCCCGCATCACCGTCAGCGGAATGGAAGAGACTCCGGGCAGTAACCAGTAGTTTCAGGTTGCACTCTGGCAACCAGAGTTCATTTCAGTACTTCGCTTCCCCTTGTGGCCAGGAACTAATTCTCCCGATTTTCCCCAATTTACAGATATTTTTGTAAAATTGCTTGCTTTCTACAAAAAACTTTGTATAATCACATTATCAGCTTCGAGGAGTGAGCGAGACGGTGAAAAAGGAACAGGTTGTCGGATCAGTCGGAGAGGCCCGGGTACTGCTCAGGCCGCTGCGCATGGACATCATGCACCTGCTGAGTGAGCCGCGCTCCTGCACGGAGATTGCGGGCAGCCTGGGCCTGACGCCGCAGAAGGTGCACTACCACGTCAAGGTGCTGGAGAAGGCCGGCTTCGTGGAGCAGGTGGACGAGCGCCGGGCGCGCGGTCTGACGGAGGCGATCTACCAGGCCACGGCCCGCAGCATCTCCTTCGCCCCGGCACTCGTGGCCGCCCTCGGAGGCGAGGAAAAACTCAGGGACAACCTGAGCATCGGATACATGATGGGACTGGCGGATGAACTGGCGCGTGACTCAAACAGGCTTGCCGCGATGCAGGACGAGACGCCCACGCTCAACCTCGCGGCCCAGATTGAGCTTGCTGATCCGGCCAGGCGGGCCGAGTTCATGGAAGAACTGCAGCAGCTGATCCAGTTCCTCGCAGAGAAGTACGGGGCCAGCGACGGGCTGCCGCGTGACAGCGCGGACATCTTCAAGCTGGTACTGGCCTGTTACCGCAACCCGGACAGCACGGGGGAAGGCGGGCCCTCTCGCAACTGAGGCCAGCGATTGGCAACAGGGTCAGGAAGTATCAACCGAAAACTGGAGCGGAAATGTCTGAACAAGCAACGGAACGATTCGAAGTGGAACTGGCAATTGACATCAAGGCAGCGCCGGATAAGGCCTGGCAGGCCCTGACGGACTGGCAGCAGCTGAACAGCTGGCTGAGCGACAAGGCGGATGTGGACCTGGCCGCCGGCCGCTTCCAGATGTGTGGCCGCCACCTGCCGGACAGCCCCTGCGACGGCAGTGACAGATTCAGCCTGGCCGGTCATGAGGCTGGCAACAGCCTGCAGCTCAACTGGGACTACCGGGGAGAAAGCACCAGGCTGGAATTCAGCCTGGAGGATACGGGGGAAGGCTGCCGCGTGCAGCTGGCCCATACGAACGTGCCCCGGCGCGGCGAAACAGAGATCACGATGATCGAATACTGGCAGTGGGTGCTGCTGGCCCTGCGCGGCTACTGTGAGAATGGCAACGCCCCGACCCTGTTCGAGTTCGGGGTCCCGCAGGCCGCCGGCCAGCTGGAGGTTTCAATCGATATTGCTGCTGACCGGGCGAAGGTCTGGGAAACCCTGGCAACGAGCGAGGGGCTGCAGGGAATCTTCGGTGGCGATGGTCCTGTGGTGGAAATGCAGGAAGGCGGTAAGTACAGCTACGGCTGGGGTGAGGGTGAGGGTCCGACGAAGGTGATCAGCTTCAGCCCCAATGAGCTGATCCATACTGACTGGTACCACGGCAAGGATCCCGAGACCTTCATCACATGGAAGCTCAGCGGCAGCGGCGGGCGCACGCGCCTGACGCTGGTGCACAGCGGCTTCACGACCGACAAGCAGAAGCACGACTACGAGGCCGGCTGGTTCCACTTCCTCGTGGAGCTGCGTGAGATCGCGGAAGGCAACCACAGGCGTGGCATCACAGTCCTGGCGAAGCCTGAAGGCTGGGCTGTCTGAGCCGGGAAACCGGCAACATCACCAATACTGACAAGGGAGCACGGAAATGAGCAAGACAATCACATCAAGCATCACGATCAACAGGCCGGCGGAGGAGGTGTACCGCCTGCTGACAACAGCCGGGGAACTGCAGCAGTGGTTCGCCGAACAGGCCGAGGTGGACCTGGCCGGCGGCGTCTACCGCTTCTGGGGCATCCACACCCCGAATGTGCCGGAGTCCGGCAGCCAGCGCCTGCTGGCCCATGAGGCCGGGCGCAGCCTGAGTTACGTCTGGAACGTGAATGGCAATGACACCGAGGTCCGGTTCAGCCTCAGTGAACAGGACGGCGCCACCCTGGTGCAGCTCGTCACAATTGGCAACCGCGAGTGGGAGCAGGGCCACGGCTCGATGACCGACTTCTGGGTCGCCGCACTGGAGAACCTGCGCCTGCATGCGCTGGGGCATGGCGGCCTGCTCAGGTGCGACTACAGGCATGTCAAGGGCCTCGTGCGCCTTGAGGAGGAGATATCCGTAGACGACGCCACGGTCTGGCGCGGTCTGACGGATCCCGCGATGCTGGACCGCTTCTTCGCCTCCGGTGCAGAGGTGGACCTGCGGCCCGATGGAGTATTCAGCTACGGCTGGGAGGCCGGCGGACCACAGCGCGTGATCGCGGTCGAGCCGGGTAAATCCCTGGATGTCACCTGGCAGTGGGGTGGGGAGGGCGAGACCCAGGTACGCTGGGAACTCACCGGCAGTAGCGGGCGCACGCGCCTGAGCCTTGTGCACAGCGGCTTCGGGGAGCGCAAGAGCCAGGACTACTACGCCGGTTGGACGAGCTTCCTCGTCTCGCTTAAGGCCATGCTGGAACTCGGGGATGGCTGGGTCAAGGTGGAAACCGATGGCTACGTGCCGGAAGGCGCCACGGCCTGAATCCGGGAGCGCGAATGTATCCGGCTGGCAGTTAACACGGTCATTAGATAAGCTAGACGGGAAGGCAGCAGCCATGGATCGGCGCATCAGGATCAGGAGCACAACATGAGCGACACACAGGGGGGAGCACCCCAGGCACCACGCGGCAGCGGGGTGCATCCCATCAGCTGGGTGGAAATCCGGGCACGTAACCTGCCGGCAGCGGCGGAATTCTACGGGGCAGTCTTCGGCTGGGAACTGCAAGCCTTCGGTGACACCTACATGATGTACTACCGCGACGGCATTCTCGGCATGGGTTTCAGCGCCGGCTGGAAGGACATATTGCCTGATTCACTGATCTACATCTCCGTGCCGGACATTGACGATGCTGTCGCCAAAGTGGAGCAGCGTGGCGGTGAACTCATAGAGCCGAAGCAGCCGATCGGCCCGGACATGCCGAACTCGGCCATCATCCGGAATGCGGAGGGTGTGCACGTAGGCCTGTTCGATGGACCCAAATCTCCGCAGCCATATGTGCCGGCACCCTGGAGCGCGCCGGAACCCGTGGCTGCCAACAGCATCTGCAGCGTGGAGATCCACGGCGGGACGGACCTGGCGGCTGCTGAGAAGTTCTATGGTGGACTGTTCGGCTGGGGCACTGTTGCCATGGGGCCGCAGTACATGATGTACGACCCCGGTGCCGGGGTGGGCGGCGTGTTCCAGGCGCATACACCCCAGGCCCCGGTGATGATCTACATATATGTTGACGACGTACTGGCCACGCTGGAGAAGATCAAGGCCAGCGGGGGGAAGCAGATCGGTGAGGCGGCGGCCATGCCCGGCATGGGGATGTTCGGCTACTTCTCAGATCCCAATGGTGTCGTGCTCGGTCTGATCGGCCCGGCAGGCAACTGATATCATTTCGCCTTCGCGCAACAAGCGCGGGCAGGTCAATAGAAGGGAGTAATCGATCATGCGTAATCTCGGAATCGCACTCATTACGGCAGCATTCGCAGCGACGACGCTGATTGGCACTGCCGAGGCCCGTGGCTTCGGTGACAACGACACTTCGAAATACTTCGGCAGTGGCGACAGGTCCACTGCCGGGATGGAGCTGGACATGAGCAAGGGAACAGCCCAGATGCCGGTCGGCACCGGTGAACACTGGATCAGCTGGCTGGAGTTCAACTCCGGCGACCTCGCGGCTGACTCCGCCTTCCTGGCGGAAGTCTTCGGCTGGGATATCCAGCCCTACATGGAGGGCTACAGCATGTGGATGCCCAGCCTGGACCAGGGCGTGCTGGGCTGCGGGCTGATGCAGAACCCGGAAATGCCGCAGCTGGCCAGCTTCTACATCTACACCCCGGACATCGATGCCAAGCTGGCTGAGGTCGAAGCCGCCGGCGGCAGCACGGTCATGCCGAAGATGCCCATTGCCGAGGACATGCCGAACATCGCCATGTTCACGGATCCGAGCGGCGTGATGGTGGGCCTCGTGGATGCCGCGCTGCCGGCTGAGCCGGTTGCCAATCCGATCGGCGTCGGCGCCACGGGTACGCCCGGTCATTTCTGTGGACTGGAGGTCTACCAGGCGGACTTCGCCACGACGAACGCCTTCTACAAGGGCCTGTTCGGCTGGAGCATGAAACCCTCGATGGAGGAGTACCTGGACTTCAGCCCCGGAGCGGGGATCGCCGGAGTGTTCCAGGGCCATACTCCGGATGCGCCGGTGATGGCCTACATCTGGAGTGAAGATGTGCAGGCCACGCTGGATGCGGTCACGGCCGCCGGGGGGACGACCTTCGGCGAGGCCATGAGCATGGAAGGGATTGCCAGCTTCGGCTACTTCGTCGGTCCGGGTGGCCTGATGCTCGGCCTGATGGGTCCGGCCAGCTAGTCCTCGGAGCGCCTTTCCAATTCAGAGATCATCATTTCCGCCAGGACAGTGTTGCCCAGTGCAGCCTGCCTGGCGGCCACGTTTCTGATGTCCCCGGCACTCTTGTTCTGGTTAAGCTTTAGCTTGCCCTCCAGCCTGTCAACGGGCATGCGGAAAGCCACGATGCCGCGCAGCAGGCCCGCGCGTTTCTGCTTATCAAGCAAAGACATCCGCCAGCCTGATTCGTCCGGCTCCATCGCCTGCACGAGCCGCTCGATCGCCAGCTGTGCTTGCGCCCCGTCCTCAATCACCCGCGGCCTGCCCGCGGTATGCACGGCAACATAGTTCCAGGTCGGCACCTGGCCCTCGCTGACGTAATCAGATGGGGATACATAGCCATGCGGACCGCTGAATACCACCAGCGCCTCGCGCTGCCCGTTGAATGATTCATGCAGCGGATTGGCGCGGGCCAGGTGGGCGATCAGTTCGAGGGAGCCGTCACCCAGCTCATCGATGAGGAAGGGCAGGTGCACCCCCTGCATCCGGCCGGCGACATCCGCCATGCTGAGCACACCAAATGGGAATTCACGAATCAGCGAAATGATGCGCTGCCTGTCAACCAGCCGGTAATAGTCGGGCGACCACATCCCGCGAGCCTAGTTGATGGCCCAGATGTCGGGCAGCTGGCGCCACTTCTGCTCGAAGTCCAGGCCGTAGCCCACCACGAACTTATCCGGGATCTCGAAACCGACGTAATCCGGCTTGAGGTTGATGTTGCGGCTGTGCGGCCGGTCGAGGAAGGAACAGACATGCACCGAGGCCGGCTTGCGGTTCTGCAGCTGCTCAAGTATGTAATTCAGGGTCAGGCCACTGTCGATGATGTCCTCGACCACGATCACATGCTCGCTTTCGATGCTTTCGTCCAGGTCCTTGACCAGGCGTACGACACCGCTGCTGGAGGTGCCTTCATAGCTGGAGACAGCCAGGAAGTCGTAACTCAGCGGCACTTCGATGCGGCGGGCCAGGTCTGACAGGAAGATATTGGCTCCCCGCAGCACGCCCACCAGGTGAACCTTGCGGTCCGCAAAGTCTCTCGTAATCTCGGCGCCCATTTCCGTGACGCGCTTATCAATTTCAGCAGCCGTGTAGAGCCGCGTGAAGTAGCTGGGGATTTCGAGCATAGCGCTCTAGAATAACACAGCAGAAAGTAAATGTATCCGAGCTGCCTGGCGGAACTGCAAACCACCGTACATAGTCTTCCTTTTCAAGGTAACCACCTGCTCCCGCTGACGTCCCTATATGTGAAGGCGGCCTGCCAGGAGGGTCTCGCCGCTATCGGGCGCGAATTGACTGGCATGTGGGTACAATGTACTATTGCCTGTTGCTAGCAAGGATGGACCATATGATTAACTGGGGCCAGAAATCTGTCGGAACGAAGGGGTTTTCGCTCATTGAGCTGCTCGTCGTGCTGCTTATTTTCGCGATCCTGATCGCAATCACTGTACCTAGCTTCATTGCCAGCAGGCCGGAACGCAACCTGGCCAGCGCAGTGGACATCTTCGCCACCGATTTCAGCTATGCCCGGGCCAAGGCCCAGCAGGGCGGCACGCGTGTGTTCATCGCCTTTGACATGGCACCGGACGAGCGTCAGGTGGAAGGCTGGTGGGATACCGTCAATGACGTGGCCAGCAATGCCGGTCCAAGTGGCACTCCCAGCGGCAGTTACATCAACAGCAACAACCCGGGTGTGTCCCGGACAACCAACAGTTACTTCGTGGTGCAGGAACGTCCGCGCTGGATTGATGTGGACGCCAATGGCCTGAAGCCCTACGATACCGGATTCAACCCCAGCATCGTGACCGGCCAGGCACCCTTCACCTACCTTGACTGGCTGAACCAGTACGACGCGTGGGGCGGTACCGTGGATTACCCCGTGGAGCCGCTGTATCCCTACGACGCAGCCGAGACCTTCAGCGCGGCCGGTCCCGAGGACGGCGCTTTCAATGATGTTTCCACACCGCTGATCTTCTATCCTCAGAACCTCGGACTGGGCGGCAGCGATACCGATGACTACAACGACCGCTGGATTGACGGTCCGAATTCCGCCACCTGGGATGCGGGCGACCGTGATGACCAGGCGATGAAAGTTTTCTGCGTTGCTGATGAGGCGGAGATCCTGTCGTTTGACCGCACAGTGGACTTCGATCCCAACGGTAACCGGATCTACACTCACGGCTCAGACAGCCCCCGCATGAAGGACCAGATCCTCGATTACATCATCCTCAAGAAGGTTAAGCTGCCCGAGGAAGTGTTCTTCCTGAATCCCTGGAAGAACACCTATGCCATCGGCTGGGAAGATGTGGACAACGATGGCACGATTGACGATTTCAAATACAAGGATATGCAGTTCCTGCAGTACCTGATCACCTTCTCCCCGAATGGCGAGGTCTACAAGTCCGAATGGACCTTTGACCCCGAACCCTTCCCGGACGGGAACTACTACGGCCAGTCCCACGGCCGGATCCAGGACAGGCAGGAGGCCAGTGGCATCCACGCCATCTACATGGTGATCGCCGAGACGATGGACTTCGGTTCCGCCTCACCTACGGCCCGTGTCATGGTGCAGGAGAATAAGAAGGCCAACAGCCAGGCTGCCGGCAGGGCATTCACCTACTGGACCAACAGCGGCAAGTATTACGTGGACGACTACACTCCCAACGACAAGACGCATTCCATCGATCGTGATGATCCGCGCCTTGACCTGGGCAATGTATCTCCCCAGGTGGCACGGGAATATGCGTACCGCCAGGACTTCCTCTCGAAACTGTAAGTACTGTGAATCCGGAATCCGGATGGGTAAGATAAGGTATGCGACAGCTGCTAGATAACAGTCTGATGAGCCGGCGGGTAGTCCGCTCCAGGCGGGGTTTCTCCCTGCTGGAGCTGATGATCGCCCTCACGATCCTGGCGATTGCCCTGGTCCCCGTGGCCTACTTCTACAGCAAGTCGCTGCAGATGGTGGAGCAGTCCACCGTGCGCACACGGGCTCTGATGCTGGTGCAGGAGCGCCTGGCGGAACTGCGCCAGATGCCCTACGACCAGATCTTCTCCAATGTCACCCCTAACCCGGTGCAGCTCAGGGTTTATGCCGCCGAGGGCGCCATCGACACCAGTGCTGGCGACTGGTTCGGCTACGATTACGAGTCCAACGGTGACTGGCAGGCGATGTGGCATTATCCGCTGCCGCTGGATTACAATCCCTATAACCCGGCCACCCAGGGCTACAACAATGCCGTCGGCGTGAACCGCTTTACCCCGTCCAACCCGATTGCCGGACTGTTCACCGGACATGTGAACTTCAATACGGCGGGCAGTTTTGACTTTGAGTATGAGCCGGTCGGATTCTACCGCTTCAAGGTCAACCAGCAAAACGCCCTGCTTGAACAGGCCGGAAACGGCATCGACGACATTTCGATCCCGGACATCGCGGATATACGGATGATCGACCGGCGCAGCCTGCCCCAGGTGGAGCAGCGGCTGGACAACCTCAACAACATGGACAACTTCCGCACCGGCTATGACCAGCTGGTGGAGCAGTTCGGCGAATTCGGCCGGCGCACGATCATCCTTGACGTGGTCCCGAACGTGGGTGGTGAGAACAACCCGCTGGACACTGACGGTGATAACTTCGACCCCAACGACGACCGCGACGGCGGGGCCACGGCACTTGATCCGTATCCCGATGCCAAGGGCCCGGACAACAAGTTCCAGGTGCTGACCCGTGGCGGTGGGCCGGGCAAGCTGATCATCGTGCAGGTGTTCTGGCTGCCGCGTAATGCGTCACAGGGTTACGTTCCCTTCAGTGACCTGAACGTGATTGACCTGCGTACCTTTGTATCGCCCACCAACGAGTGGACCACACTCGGCGAGGGCGGCGGCGCGCTGACCAACAACAAGAACCTGATCATCACTCCGACCAACTGATCTTGCTGGAACCTCCGCGGGAGGGCACGGTCCAACTGGACAGCGCTGTCTGCGGCAGCAGGGGAGAATACGGGTGGAAAAACAGCAATCAGGCAGGATTCCCGGCAGGCGTGCAACTCTTCATCGTGCGCGACCGCAGGCGGGGACCGGCTTCACCCCCAGACAGGAAGCATCGGGGCTTTTGGGTGAAATAAGTAACCTGTTCTATAATAATACGTCTACATACTCGTAGCTACACCTAGCACTGAGGCGTATCTCGTGGTGAACAACATGCACAGAGACACAAAGGCATTTACCCTGGTTGAACTGCTGGTGGTAATGGGCATCATCCTAGTATTGGTGTCCATCGCCCTCCCGGCGACGAACAACGCGCGGTTAAAGGCCAAGAACATGGAAGTCCAGAAGGGCTGCAATGATATCCAGGCCGCACTGGAGAAGTACGGGGTCGCCAAGGGCGGCTATCCGGGCGTCCAGTGGATCCAGGATAGCAATGGAGACTTCTTCGCAGGACCGGGACTGATCGGCGGACTGCCGAGCTACAACGGTGCCGAACCCCAGAAGGACTTCTACGTTCCCAAGGACAGCAGCGATGCGCGTGGCCCAGGTAACCAGGCTCCGTATTTCGGCGACAACACCCCGAATCCCGCAGTGCTGGATGCCCTGATCGTCAGCGGAGAATTGACGGACTATCCGTCAAACCCCTTCGTCAGGACGAACGGCGGCCTCAAGGCCCAGATGTCCAACCTGTTCCTGTTCACCCCCACGGGCGTGAACGGAGACACCATTCCGGACCTCAGTGACCCGAACACGATCAACTGGAACCGCTACCTGCCCGCCGGGCAGTCCATGCGCTCCAACTATGCTGACTACGGCCGCGGGCACTTCAGCTACATCCCGCTCAACCCCATGAACATCAGCGGTACGGACTTCACCGCCGACTGGCCCGCACTGAGCGGCAGCGAGCGCAGCGAGTACTTTGCCAAGTGCAAGGGTTACATCCTGATCGGATGGGGCGGCAGCCGCGCCGATGACAGCCAGGCCAAGGGCCTGAGCGACAAGTACTGGAGCAACACGGCCGGGGCGTTTGACTTTGACAACAGCCTTGTGTCGGACCCGCTCGAGCTGGTGCTCTCGGACACCTCAGCCGCCGGCATCATGCGTGGCGACGTGACGGACAGCGACGGTGGCATCGGCACCTTCGGGCAGACCCTGCCCGGTGGCGGTCCGGATATTGACAACGCCTTCTACGGCGCAACATTCATAAAGATTACCGGGAGCTGATTGATGCAAAGCAGAACCGACCAGTCAGGCTGGCTCAGTGGCACCAGGGGCTTCACCCTGATCGAGCTGCTGGTGGTGATCGTGATCATCTCCATCCTCGTGGCCATCGCGCTGCCCAACCTGCAGAAGATCAAGCGCAAGCAGATGGAAACCCAGACGGCCACCAACGTCAGCGAGATCCAGAAGGCCCTGGAGGCTTTCGGTGTTGACAACAATGGCCAGTACCCGTTCCGCGTGACCTGGTACGATGCGGCCACCGTCAATGCCGCGGGTTTCGACCCCTACAAGGCACGTGACACGGGAAGCGGCCTGACGACCGATCCCGGTGATCGCTTCTCGCTGGGGATCTGGGGCAGTGCCGAGCGCGTGACTCCCGAGGGCTATGACATTGACATCGTGCAGGACATCGACCGTCCGAACCTGCTGCCCCAGCCCTTCGCGGCAACCTGGACCTACAACAATTTCTACAACCGCTTCAACCAGTACAGCGATCCGCTGGTGGCGAAGGGCTATATCGGCGAGTATCCGCCGAATCCCTTCATGAAGCGCAAGATGGGCAACGTGCTGTGGAGCTATGGCGACGCCAACTGGAAGAACGGAGGACCGGCCCGGCTGGATCCGTCGATCCCCGGCGAAAACGTGGTCCCGACTCCCGGTGACTTCACCTACACCCACTTCTACAGCGTGGATGACAGCAACAACTACATCTACCCGAAGGGCGTGGTGGCCGGCAAGAGCGGTTACACGGTGGAGTATCCCAGCGGCGGGCAGCAGCCCGGCCAGTACTACATTGACGTCGTTGACAGCTACCAGATCTGGGGCTACGGCGACCTGAGGCTCAACGGCAGCTGGTACGTGAACTACCCGAACAACTCCCTGGGCGGCGCGGTGCGCGGCTCTGAGTCAGCGGGCAAGGACTGGAACGGCAACGGAACGAAGGACATGTTTGAACGGGGTCTTGTGACCTACTCCAAGCGCAGCGGTCAGGGTGCCACACAGGCTTCTGACAACAGCGGCAACAAGGTTGAATTCTAATGGCAATGGCATTGACAGGAGCAGATAAGATGCGCAGTCGCAGGGGTTTTACACTGGTGGAGATGCTGGTCGTGATCGGCATTATCGGCCTTCTGGTGGTGACACTCGTCCCGCTGGTCAAGGGTGCGCAGGTCAAGGCCAAGGAAGCGGCCATCAAGGCCCAGATGTCCGGTGTCGAAACCGGCCTGGCCAACTACGCCCAGAACCACAACGGCAACTATCCCGGTGTGGCCCTGGACGCCATGGCGACATTCTCGGACCATGCCCTCGGTGATCCGACCTTCTACGCCGCGGGTGGCGCCGGTTCGCTGGCCCCCACCGCCGGACAGATGGTGAACGGCATCCTCGGCGGTCCGGGACACTACAACGGCAACAGCGCCGGGGTATTCGAGCAGATCAAGGCCGTGAAGGACACACCCTACAGCGGCAATGAGGACACTGCCCGGCTGTTCGATTCGCTGATCCTCAGCGACGCGATGCCGGAGTACCCCGCCAACCCCTTCGTCACCAATGTCAATACGGCATCACGTGACAGGATGCGCAACATCTTCCGGTTCAACATCAACATCGGCGGCGGTTTCGACCCCTCCGACAACTTCGAACCCGGCAACCCCAATCCGACGGGCTATGATGTCTCCTTCTACTGCTCGATCAAGGGCACCGGAGGCGGTACCATCACTACCGGCACGGATCCCTTTGACAGTGCGCGGACCCTGGTTTCCCAGGATCCCGGTGGTCTGCCGCTCGCGAGCTTCACTCCCGCCAGCTTCGCCTTTGGTCCGACAGAGGGCAAGTACTTCGCACCCGGCGACTTCGCCTATGTGCCGGTGCTCAGTTCCAGCACGAATCCCTTCGGTGATTCTGCGGCAACCCTCGAGAACGAGACCTGGAAGTGGGGCACCAACGTCAGTGGCTACCTGCTGTTCGCCTATGGTGACGCCAGCCACGAGACGAAGGAGTACGAGGATGAGCAGCGCGAGTTCTTCGATACCGGCCTGCCGGGTTACGGCAGTGCGGGTGTGGACACTCTCTATGAGTACTACATCCTGCAGCTCTTTGAGGGCGCGATCTACTACAGCAAGAAAGTCTGAGAGAGCCTGAACTGAAACCGGCGGCCTCCGGGCGGCCGGCACGGCCCGCTGATCCACAGCCGGATACGGCATGGATCAAGAAAAGACGGGCAGGCGCTTTAGGGAATCCCTCCTGTTGGGAATAACAGGTATAGGCACCCTGTCTGTCGAGAGGACGGGGGCACTATCAGGTCGGCAGCGACAGGCCGGCCCAGGTGAGCGGATGATCAGAAACAAATACAGACGAGGCGGTTTCACCCTGATCGAGGTGCTGGTGGTGGTTCTCATCGCAGCCATCGTGTTCTCGGTGATGTTTACCGTGCTCGGTACCTCCTTCGAGGTGCTGCGGGTCGGTGAGAGCCGGGCCCAGCTCAACAACAACACGCGGGCGGCCCTGGACTACGTGGTCAATGACATCAGCACGGCCACGAGTATTCCGCTGGAGTACGACCGCGACCTCAACGGCTATCCCGACGAGCAGTCCTACCCGGCTGACGGGCAGGGCTACGATGAGGATGCGGTCTGGCGTGTGGCCTGGCGGGTGAACAACCAGCCCGTGATCTCCGCCGGATACTTCCTCAGCTGCGCCTGGAGTGACAGGCTGCGTCTCACGCACCAGTCTCTTGTGGCCAATACCCCCAGCGGCAGCAGCCAGACCTTCGCTGTGCCCAAGGCCATCCGCCGGGATGGCTCGCGCGAGCTGGTCTATTACGACAGCCTGCTGCGCCTGGCGGTGCCGGCCAATGACGAAATGCCCTACTACCTCTCAGGGGAGTGGGACCGCAATGGCGATGCCGTGTTCGACCAGTCCGACCTGCAGAATTCAGGTTCGGCGGCCACCTTCGGCGTGATCGAGGGCTACCCCGATGTGGTGGTCTCCGGTGCCCAGAAGGAAACCGCGGTGCTTGTGCAGGACCTGTTCTACACCTTTGCCGACAGCCCGGATGTGGTACGGCGCGAGCGCCAGATCCCGATAGCCGGCAATATCACCCGAGTCAAGTACGAATACCTGCATGAGGTTCCTGTCTACCTGTCCCGCGTGACCGGCAGCAACATTGAAATCTGCTACCAGAACCTCGACGACGGCACTATCAACTGGATTGCCGCCAGCGATGAGCGCGATGCCTCCATGGTGGCCATGGAGCCCCTGGTGGATCACTGGGAAATGCGCCAGATCGACGTGGCCTACAACGGCAATGACGGCTTCCATGTGGACAGCGCGACCGGTGCCCAGTACGGCGGCTCCTCCTGGAAACTGCAGGACAGCTATCCCGAAGGGCATGACCCGCTCAAGCTGACCGGCGACCATGTGGCTCCCGCCACCGGCGTGGGCCTCGGTGAGGTCACCGGCGGATCGCTTTCCAGCGGCTGGAACTGCCCGGTCTTCAACAACATTGATTCCAATGGCGACGGCCTGAACGACAATTCACCGATCGACCGCTATGCCTACGTCACGACCAGCGTCAGCGGTGGTGAGGTCATTGACGGCGGCATCGCCCAGCTGCGTCCTGACATGGAGAGCCTGCAGGGTACCTTCTACTATCAGCAGAGCATCAACCCGTCCGGGGTCGGCGACCTCGGCGACGCGGACGGCATTCCTGACGGCGACGGCATCCCCGATGATCCCGTGCCCGGCTGGTGGCTGCCTTACATGCGCGCAGTGCGTGTGACGGTGGTATCCACGCCACGCGAAGTGATCGAGGAGCGCCGGGCCAAGAGCGGCAAGGCCGGCAAGACCGGTAACACGTTGTATTACAGGCTGGACAGCCCGATCCCCTTCAGCGATCCGGGCCGCACCCAGCCGCTGTACAACCAGCAGGCGGATTACATCGGAGTCAATAAGGACCTGGTGATGACCCGCACGGTACCGGTGAACAGCCCCCTCGTGGAAAGTGGCAGCTACCCGTACTACCTGGAGCTTGTCACCAATCCGCGGGACAGCAGGATTCAGGTCCGCCGTGTTGATCACAATGTGTTTGATGCCGTCAGGACCCTGTTCCGTGATCCGATGGATCCGAGTGCCACCATCCGGGCCAGCACTCCTTCGGAGAAGCTTCAGGAGAAGAATCCGATATCGAACTGAACCTGATCAGGAAATGGCCCGGGATTCCCGGGCCATTTTTGCTTTAACTGCACGAATGTGTAGGATGAAAATTCTATATATATGGTGTAGATTCCCAGCACTTGGGAATAATAAACTGCGAGGCTTATGCGCAATTACACAAATCTCGTTGGCGGGTGTCATGGGAGCATGTCTGCTTCTGCAACTGAATTCACCCCGGGAACTGATATGACTGGAAACTCGAATGGCGGAAATATCCCGCAGCATGCCGTGTCGGACCATGTCCGCGGCGGCCGCTGCATGAAGCGCGGACGCAAGGGCATCGTGCTTTTGGCTGTGATCATCTTCGTGGCGCTTCTGCTGCCGCTGGTGACGCTGGTCCTGACCAGCCTCAACACGGAAGCAATCAGCACCGCCGAGGCGATCAAGGGCCACAAGCTCGACCTGGCCAGCCAGAAGGCACTTAACGATGCCATCTCGCTGGTGGTCCAGCAGAAAGCGCTGCCGGATTACTACAACTCGTCCAGCCAGCCGGCTACGGCGATTGTGGTGCTGGATCCCGTGACGGGCTACCGCCGCGACCAGCTGCCGGACAGCGGCGTGGTCGGTGCCGCCGGTCTCGATGACCAGCTTGGCACGCCGGACGACTACTGGTCCAGTCCCCGTGGTGATCGTTCCGTGCTGCCGACTGACACCTACGACCACACGCGCAACTACCTCTTCGAGTTCAACTTCAACCAGATGCATTCGCCGACCTACATCGGCCAGCCATCCCTGCTGTCCTCGACGAACCGCTACAACGGGATCAGCCCCAACACCGGCGAGCCGATCTGGGTGTGGAACTCCTACATGCCGGTTGCGGTTGACGACGATGGGGACGGAGTTGACGACGGTTATGACCTCAACGACGGCGGCAGCGATCCCTTTGACGGCAAGGAAGCCCTGCTGATCGGTCCCGGTGCCTACCCGAACGCCGACGAGCCCCGTGTCAACGGCCCCGGTTCCGCCGTGGAGCGCAGCCTTGACAATGGCAACAACATCCGCGACTACATGCTCAACGCGCGCGTCGCGCTCTACGAGAGCATCTTCACCGACCTGGACCGCGGCCCCGTGCCGACGGACCTGCTGAAGAGCTATGCCGACGTGACGGATGAGGCCGGCCGCCTCAACCTGAATATCTTCTGCAAGAAGATCCGCGTGCTGATGCCCGAGTCCGCCGAGACCGACTACAACCTCGAGGGTCTGGCAACCAACGACTTCAACTACAACGAGCAGCTTGACGAGATCGGCTTCAAGTGGATTGACAACCCGCTGTTCCCGGACCGCCTGACCGTCAACCGCTGGAACTACAACATCCCGGCCGGCACTTTCGCCAACAACGGCCTGATTGACTACGGCACGATTGATCCCACGACCGGCGTGCCCGATCCGACACCGGACGGCTATGCCTGGCCTGAGATGGGCGAGAACGTCCAGCACTACTACGAAGGCGACACCGATGGCGACGGCATTTCCGAGGGCAACGAAGCCGCGCGCCACAGCGTGGAGATGCTCACCAGCCTGCCGGGTGTGGACCTGGAGCTGGCCCTCAACATCCTCGAATACCTGAACCCCAGCCAGGACAGCCTGAATGCCATCGACCTCGGCTATGCCGACGGCACGGTGGAGCCGAGCATCGACCCCACTATCGGGGCCGGTGGTTACCGTTACGACGCCGCCAACATCACCCCGCCGATCAGTGCCCTGGGCATCAACCTCGCCGGTGGCACCGTGGGCAGCATCTTCTGGGACTTCAGCGCCAGTGACTTTGACGACATGCCGCTGCCCCAGCCCTTCGCGCTCTCCAGCCTTGACCAGCTGCTCAACGTGCCCGGCATGACCCGCGCCAAGTTCAACCGGCTCAAGGACCTGCTGACGATCCACAGCTACGACACAAACGTGATAGGCACCTACATTGCCGACGTCGGCCCGGACGCCGACCTGGTGAATGCCTACGAGGCCGGCGATCCCTTCTACTTCGGCCAGGCCCGCCGCGATGTTCCCGAGGAACTGCGCGACACCGACAACATCAATGACCTGCGCTGGGACATCGGCCATGTGGCCGGCGGCTTCAGCCTTGAGGACTACCGTGACAGTGCCGAGGAGATGTACGCCTACATCCGCGAGCACCTGCCGAGCACGAACTTCCGTAAGATCAGCCTGCCCGTGGTGGACCGCGACGGCCGCAGCGGCGCGTCGGACCACATGACCGCCAATGACGACCCACGCTACGACCCGACCGGCGGTGGACTGCTGGTGCCGCACCGCGACGATGAGGCCAACCCCTACAACGTCGGCGCCTTCGGCCACCAGTTCCCGACTTCCGACGAAGCCTTCACGAACCACATCGGCTACCCGGCGCTGAACCCCGAGTTCAGCCTCGACAGCTGCCTGTCGATCGTGCTTTACCGCAATGGAACGCCCTTCATCGCAGACGACTACACCTACGACTGGAACGGCGTGAGCACGGCGGATCATGATGCCAGCCCTGGACTGGGCAACCTGTTCGGCGGCGGTGCGTTCTTCTTCATCGAACGCATCTTCGGCACCTTCGGCGGCGGTTTCGACTTCGGCCCGAACAACAATCCCCCGGCCGGCTTTGACGACGTGGCGCTGGCCAATACCAACAATGCCAATCCGCTGGTCACCCCGCACGGACCTGGTGTGTTCACTGCGGCGAACCTGCTCAACCCCGGAACCTTCGACAGTGCGGCGGACCTCCTGCAGGTCCCGCTCTACGAGTTCAGCAGCATGAGCGTCAGCCTGATGGCCGATCCCCCGTCCGACTTCCGCGACCCGTTCGTCAACCCCAACGGAATCGTCAGCTACTACGCGACATTCAGCGATGTGGTGCCGGTCAGCTGGTACTTTGACAACGTCACCGGACCCGACGGCAGCCTCGGCACCGCCGACGACCCGGCCCAGGATCGCGTGCTGTACATGCTGTACTTCAACCATGCGAACCGTCCCAATGTCTTCCCGACGGCGGGTGGCCCCTATGACGCCCCCTCGATCAGCCCGGACACTGTCCAGATCCCGCTGACCCCCCAGCAGATCAGGGCCGTCAGCCCGGTGTTCCCCGGCATGACCGGCAACGTCACCATCCAGGCCTATGACAACTTCAACAACATGGACGTGCTCGGACCGGACTTCACCGGCAGCGGCGGCTTCGCCAGCACCCTGGTGCCGCTCGGTGCGGTTGGCGGCCTCGGACGCAACTACACATTCAACAACGTACCCTTCCCGCTCGGCGGCGGCGTGACCGACAACGGCAACTGGCGCCCCGATGAGAACAACGCCTGGAACACCGGCGCGGCTCCGGCGGAATGGCCGGGCTGGGCCTGGACCGGCGAGGGCGATCCCTATGCCACGGCGCGCATCCTGGCCTACCGCTGGGATGACAACATAAATGAACCCAATGATCCCGATCTGCGTGCGGATGACGTGACCAAGGTCTTCCTGCAGCACAACACGGAGGCGGCGATCCCCTTCGCGGTGAACATCCTCCCGGTGCGCAGCGGCGGCGATTCCTATGACATCTATTCATCCTTCGGCGGTGCCGACACCGGCGGTGGCGGTTCCTACATCCTGTTCGACTGGGAGTATCGCGATACCCTCGGACCGGATGACGACCCGGATGACTACGACGGCACCTGGCCCGTGGAACAGCCCGGCCAGGCCATCAACAACCCGATCCAGATCAGGGTCAACCCCGAAGGCAACGTGGTCACGCTGCACATGTACGACATTCGTGACTTCGTTGACTCCAGCGGCCTGCCGATCGCAGGTGGCACACCGGCCCTGCCGGCCAACATCTTCGCCGGCGGTCGCGTGCAGACCACCCCGGCTGACGGCGGCACCTTCCCGGTGGATTACGGCGGCGGTTACCCGCCGGTCCCGACCGCGGGCTACGCCACTGACAGTGCGGTGATCAGCCCGATCGAGAATGCGGCCGGTTTCCAGGCTCAGGTCGCCAGCCACGAAATCTCAGTGTTTGACAATGACACCAGTGTCGAGATCGAGATGTCCGCCGCGGGCGGCGACCTCAACTACCAGTGGGACCTGCGCGTGCTGGATGCCGGCCTCGGCAACGGCGCGGCCGGCCCCTACCAGGGTCCTGACGGTGCCGGTCCCCTCGCCACATGGCCCGGACTGGGCACGCCTCCGCGGCCCTCACGCATCACGCCTCCGGGCTTCGACTATGCGGCAGCCGAGCTGGTGCCGGGTACGCTGATCGCCATTGCCGGCAACAGCGGCAGTCCCGAATGGAACACCTTCTTCGATCCGAGCGGACTGCCCAACAATACGGAATACTGGCTGCGCCTGGCCGTCACCGAGAACGGTGGCGCCACCGACGTGGTCTACAGCAAGCTCATCAAGGATGACGAGTCCTCCAGCAGCACCGGTACGGCGATCCCGCCGGAAATGAACGCCAGCATCAGCCTGCGTGAGCTCGGGGACAACCGCCTGGGCTTCGCTGCCAGTGCAGCGGTCGACGGTGGTCGCGACGGCTACGGCTACTACTGGGTCGTGACCCGGCCCAAGTACGGTGCCGGCGGCAACAACGTGCTGGACCTCGTGACCCCGATGCAGACCGTGGATGCCACGGCACCGATCGTCAACCTGGACAGCCTGACAACCGGCGGCAGCGCCGTCAGCACCAGCGTGCTGATGCGCAGCAACGAACCGAACCCCTCGTTCGAGTTCAGCCAGCAGGACAACTACAACAATGACACCGGAGCAGCGGGCAGCGACGGCATCCCGGATGCCCAGGGCGTGTACTTCATCCACTGCTTCGTACTGGACCGCAATAACCTGCTGCCCAGCAACGGCCAGTCGCATATCGCGCATGACGTGGGCCAGTTCATCCTGAGCAACCTCGGCACCGGTGGAACGGGTGTGCCCGACACATCCGGCATCGCCCGCACCCCGATGGCGATCCTCGCAGCCAACCCCCCGGGCAATGCCAGAATCCAGCAGGGCACGAACAGCACCGCCGCCGGCGGCGCGAACCCGCCCTACATCGGATCAGTCACGATTGACCCGGCGATCGAGCCGGACGTGGCTGGCAACGGCCAGGCCATCGTGATCCGCGGCTTCAACTTCGACCCGGTCGCCAGCAACAACACCGTGCACTTCGCGGGTGGTGTCAGTGCGGACGGAGCGGGAGTGACGGCCCCCAGCGGCGTGGATATCCTGAACATCGGCGGCAGCCCCTACGGCCAGCAGGAGCTGACCGTGCGCGTGCCGGACGGTGCCCGGACGGGTTACATCACTATCCAGACCCCCGGCGGGACGAGCGAGCGCCGCTACATCTTCCAGACAGGCTTCAATGTGACCTTTGATCTGATCGGCAGCCTGTCCCTCAATGACGCGACATACCTGCAGTACGACCTGGACTTCCAGGGCGATGGCAGGATTGACTACAGCTACAGCAGCCTGTCCAACCCCGGGGCCGGCCGCCAGCTCATCGGCAGCCAGCTCGGCATCGTGCATGACTACGCCGATGACGGCATCGGCAACTACAACGCTACCCTGACCGTCCGCGACCTGGTCAGCGGCCGGACGGCGGTCAGCCACCAGCTGGTGATGATCCACGACCTCGCCAACGTCGGCGGGACCAACCTCGTGCTGGCCAGCGGCTTCATCGGCAACATCTTCCTCGGAGGCACCCCGAGCTTCACTGACGGTGCGGCCTCCTTCGTCTCCTCCGGCGTTCTGCCGGGAGACATGGTGACGAACCTGAACACGGGAGCCACCACCAGCGTTGTCAGTGTCATCTCGCAAAACGAGCTGGCCTGCGGCAGCCTGAGCGCTCCCAACTGGAACATCGGCGATGCCTACTCCATCAGCCGCTTCGTTGACAGCAACGGTGCCTACGGCATCCTGGCTGATATCTGGCCGGACATCGACACCCGTGCTGCCAGCTTCAACCCGCAGCCCGGCTCCGGTCTGGCCTTCCGCAGCGCAGTGGGTGGCATCAATACCAACCTGGCGCGGCGCAAGTGGCAGATCGACCTGAACGGCACCAGCGGTACCCGCGGTGGTGAGCAGGTCACGGCCGGACAGGCCAGCAGCAACCAGCCCTCGGGCACGACGCTGATCGACACGGGCAACAACTTCGCCCAGGCCGGTACGCGCGGCGTGAGTGTCGGCGACCTTGTGATCAATGTCACGGACGGGTCCAATGCCAACGTGCTTGACGTCGTCAGCGGCACCGAGCTCAGGCTCAGCAACCCCGGTGACCCGAGCTTCGGCACGGGCCTGACGGGCGGTGCGGGCGTGACCCGTAACGGCGTGGTTGACCAGAATGCCAACAACCAGGTGATTGACCAGCTGCCCGCCAACTATGACTTCGTCGGAAACATCAACGGCCCCGCGGAGGGTGGCATCATGGTGGGTGACACCGTGCTGCAGACCCGCGACGGCGTGCAGATCGGCACATGGACCGTGAGCAGCACGGCCAACAGTCCCGGCATCCTCGACGTGGTGAACAACACCTTCAATGGCACGCAGACGGCGACCGTGGTCAATGCTGTGGACA
>JAHEFU010000169.1 GCA_024645305.1 Planctomycetales bacterium | reverse complement strand
TGCTGCTGATGACACCCGGTTTCTTTGAGCGCTGCATGAATGAGAAGGATGTTGTCAGGCAGGAGATCGCCACCGCCCTGCACTGTGGCACGCATATCATCCCCGTGATGATGGAGGGCTTCGAGTGGCCCAATCCGGAGGAACTGCCTGAGGACATCCGCGGCCTCTGCAATATCAATGGGATGTCCTGGTCGGACGAGTTCTTCACGGCATTCATTGACAAGCTGCTGAAGTGGATGGGTGACTGATGGAGCTGCGGCGCAAGCCGCACAATGATGCTACGGTACTGCCAACTGTTCACTGACTACTGCATACTGATCCAGCCGCTTGCGGGACTGACCACTGACTACTTCTTCCACTTCATTCGGCGGCGGGTCGCGGTCCGCTGTTAATCAGTGCGCACTGAGGTTGCATGAGATACTAGTTCCGTGGACATTCCACTCACACCGCAGCAGGAACTGGAACAGGTACTTGCCGACGAGGCGCAGCGCAGGGCAGCTGGCCTGTCTCCGGCCCCGGAACTGGCGGCGCACCGCGCGAAATTGCTGCACGACCTGAGACGCTGGGAGGAATCGAATCATGCCTGTGAGGATGCAGACCGCCTGTTGCAGGAGCAGGGGCAGCCGGAGAATCTGGAGCTGTTGATCCTGCAGGGGTCCAATCTGTGTCAGATCGGCCTTGCCGAAGATGCCATTTCCATATCACGTAAGGCTGAGCAGGCCTGCCTGGAGAATGGGCTGCCGGTTGATCCTCGGATTCTCTACAACATCGGAAGTGCATATATATACACGGGCCGGTTTGAGGATGCACTGGCGGCCCTTGCGGAAACGGAGCGCCTGACCGTCGAACAGGGCCTGCCGGTATCCCAGGGCGTGATTATAAACCGCGGGAACATCTATGCCAATCTGGGTCGCTACGAAGATGCCCTGGCAGCCTATGATGAGGCGAGTCGCCTATGCATTTCCCGTGGCCAGACAGTTTATCCCGCCAATTTTGTCAACAGGGGGAACATCTACAAGTACCTGGGCCGCTATCATGAAGCGCTGGCTGCGTATGAGGAAGCGGAGCAGCAGTTTCTCGCCCTGGGCATGCCGGTCTTTCCCGGTGTGGTCGCTAGCCGCGGGAATATTTTTGAGCGCATGGGCCGCCACGAGGATGCGCTGGCTGCCTATGATGAAGCTGAGCGCATGTGTGTTTCCCAGGGACTGCCTGTCCATCCCTCCATTGAGACTGCTCGGGCTGCTACTTATGGAAAGCTCGGCCGCTATGAGGATGCGCTGGCGGCCTATGCGAAGGCCGAGCAGATGATCGGGGAGCAGGGCACGTACGTGGACTGGAGCCTGCATTTCAGCCGGGCGATTACGATGTACGAAGCAGGGCACCAGGCTGAGGCGGTGCAGGAAGTTTACAGGGCCATCACGCTGTGTGCCAGGACCGGTGTGCAGCAGCCCGCATTCCTGGTGGAGACGCTGCAGGACTGGTTGTCACCGAAGCCTGAGAAGCTTGTCGCTGAACAGATTGCCAGCCAGCCTGAAGCAGTCCAGCGTGTGCCTGACAGCGAGAAACGCTACGATGTGTTCCTCTGCTACAGGCGGGATGCCGGCCATACATATTCACTGCTGCTCAAGGCGCATATGGACCTGGCGGGGCGGACGGTCTTCCGCGACCAGGACAGCCTTTCGAGTGGCAAGTTCCTGGATGACATCATTGAGGCGATCCGTTACAGCCGGCATATGGTGATCGTGTTGACACCGGGATTCCTCGCCCGCTGCTGCACGGAAGAGGATGATGTTGTCAGGCAGGAGATTGCCACAGCGCTGCATCACGGCACACATATCATTCCTGTGATGATGGAAGGCTTCGAGTGGCCTAAGCCGGATGTTCTCCCGGGGGATATCCGCGCCCTGGCGGACATCAATGCGATGTCCTATTCCACCGAGTTCTTCACGGCCTTCATTGACAAGCTCCTGAAGTGGATGAGTGGCTGAAAGCAATCCATCCTGCTGCGACTGGAAGTGGCCCGCCTTTACTCAGTGAGCACTGAGATTCCATGAGATACTAGTCTCGTGGACACTCCGCATACCCCTCTACAGGAACTGGAAAATGTGCTTGCCGCTGAGGAGCGGCTGCGCGACGCTGGTCTGCCCGTAGATCCTGAACTGCTTGAAAAGCGTGCGGATTTGCTCAGTAAGTTACAGCGCGCGGAGGAGTCCAGTGCGGTCTGCCTGGAAGCGGCGAAGCTGCTGCGGGAGCAAAACCAACCGGAAAGTGTGACACTTCTGATTGCTGAGGCTAGAAATCTGATAACTATGAGGGAATTTGAGAAATCCCTGCCAATCACACTCAAAGCCGAGCAATTGAGCAGGGAACGGGACATACCTATTGATCCCCGGATACTCCTGAACCGCGCTGAAGCCCTCGCAGCCAAGGGACTGTTTGACGAGTCCCTGGCAACCTTCGATGAATTGGAGCAACTGTATGCATCCCAGAACCTGCCTGTTTTCCCCGTCGTATTCGTAAATCGTGGAAACATTTATCTTCACCTCGGTCGTTTCGAGGAGGCCCTGGCGGCTTACGATGCAGCTGAAAGCCTGTACATTTCACAGGGCCTGCCGATATACGCAGCTATTCCCCTCAACCGGGGATTAGTTTATGAGAAATGGGGTCGCTATGAAGAGGCCCTGGCAGCCGGTGATGAATCCGAGCGCTTATACACTTCCCAGGGCCTGCCTGTCTACCCGGGTATTTTAATCTGCCGGGGAAACATTTATGAGAAATTGGGCCGCTACGAGGAGGCCCTCACGGCTTACGATGCAGCTGAAAGCCTGTACATTGCCCAGGGCCTGCCGATCTTCCCGGGTATTATCTCCAACCGCGGAATGATTTATGAGAAACTGGGTCGCTACGATGAAGCCCTGGCAGCCAGCGATGAAGCTGAACACTTGTTTAAATCACAGGGCATGCCGGTCTTCCCGGGTATAATCGCCAACCGGGCGATTATCTATGTCAAATTGGGTCGTTACGAGGATGCCCTGTCTGTCATAGATGAATCCGAGCGCCTGTATATTGCCCAGGGCCTGCCCGTCCATTCAGAAGTGGATATAGTGCGCGCGGAGAGCCTTGGCAAGCTCGGGCGTTTTGAAGAATCGATTGCCGCATATGCCCATGCTGAGCAGTTGTTAAAGGAACAGGGCCTGCCTGATGAATGGCAACTCTTCTTCAGCCGCGCGATCACCATGTATGAGGCTGGGCATCCTGCCGAGGCCATGGATGAGGCCTATCGCTCCATAATGCTGTGTGGCAGGCTTGGCATAGAGCAGCCGGCCTTCGTGAAGGAAACCCTCAAGGACTGGATGTCGCCAGAACCGCAAAAGCTGGTCCTGGAACAGATTGCCAGCCAGCCCGTTGCCATTGAGATCATACCTGACAGTGAGAAGAAACACGATGTGTTCATCAGTTACCGGCGTAACCCCGCTCTTGCCAACGCCATGCTGCTGCAAGCCCACCTGATGATGAAGCAGAAGTCAGTCTTCCGCGACCAGGATGGATTGTCAAGCGGACGCTTCGAGGACGGACTGAAGGATGCGATCCGCTACAGCCGCCACATGGTAATCCTGCTCACTCCTGATTTCCTCTCTCGCTGCTGCACGGATGAGAAGGACGTTGTCAGGCAGGAGCTTGCCACCGCTTTGCTCTGCGGCACGCACATCATCCCGGTGATGATGCAGGGCTATGAGTGGCCGAAGCCGGAGGATCTGCCTGAGGAGATCCGTGCCCTGACCGGGATCAATGCCATGTCCTGGTCAGATGAGTTCTTCACGGCCTTCATTGACAAGCTGCTGAAGTGGATGGGGGAATAGCAGTCAGTGGGCAGTAGTCAGATGACAGGCTTACCCTGGCATGAGATTGCCAACTTCAGACCTCTGTGAGTTGCAACCGGTCTGATTATGCGACCTGCACCGCAGCTCCTTGCCTGACTTACATCGGACCTCCGCTTGTCGAAGCAAGCTTCGACCTCCTGTTGTCCGGATTGCTCCGGACCTCCTCCTAGCCCGGCAGGCCGTGGAACAGGTCAGCCTGGGCCGGCTGCAGTTCACCGCTGTCAAGGATGTGCAGCACGCCGATGTCATGGCGCATCAGGGTCTGTGCGATCAGGTGGTGGCGGTGGCTCTGCATCGGGTCCAGCTGGCTGCTCATGATGCAGACATTGCGCTCGGCGGCCATGTTCATCAGCTCCACTATGCCATCCTGGTAGCGCTTCTCGCGCTCCTTGCTGAGGTAGTCCACGCGGCCTTCCTCAGTCAGCGGGCCGAGTTTGCCACCGAGCCAGAGGTACTCCCAGCCCTTCTTGCGGCTGTTGCCCTCCAGGCGGTCACGGTTGAACCAGCTGGACTCAACATACGGATAGGTGCGTACATCCAGCAGGATCTCGATGTTGAAGCCGCCGAGGCGACGGGCAAAGCTGTCCCAGTCCTCGCTCCCGTGACCCACCGTGTATACGCAGTACTGCGGCATCCGGGCTTGATTCTAGCATCAAATGGGGCCCCGGGGCGGCTGCATTCTGGCAACGGGATCAGGGCAGCGGCTCTGAGGGATCCTCGAAAATGTAGATCGTCCGGCCACCGGGGTCCGTCAGGCGGCAGCCCCGGGCCTGGCCGGCCTCACCATCCGGCTCGGAAAGCCGGGCCCCACGCCGGCTCAGTTCGGCGATGGCCTCCGGCAGGTCATCCGTGCGCAGGCAGAGTACCGGCTCCGGCAGGGGATCGCCCTCACTCCAGCCGCCCCAGTTGCGCGGGTGCATAAGGCCGATATGCCCGCCCTCCGGCAGCCTGAGGAAGATGAAGCCCCAGGCCTCCTCGTTCTCCACACTGCAGCCGAGGACATCCACGTGGAATGTGCGGGCCTTCTCCAGCTCGCAGCTGAAATACAGCAGATGGTCCAGCACCAGGCGCACAAACTGAGAATAGCTCATTGCATTTGCGATGGAATCCCTGGAGCATTGATATATCAAGAGACTGACAGAGATGGAGGAAACATTATGACCAAGGCCCTTTCAGCCTTTTTACTTTGCGGACTGCTGCTACTGACAGCCTGTCCCGGTGGTGGAGACAGCGGCGATAGCGCCGATGCGGGCAAGAGTGGCAGCACGGACATCGTGGCCCAGACCCCGCCGGCGGATGATGCCACGGATACGATGGATACAGCTGCCGACCCGGTGGCCCGCGGCAAGGAGATCTACTTCGGCACGGACTACAGCAACACGGGCCTGAGCTGCGCCCACTGCCATGCGGCGAGTCCCGAGGATGAGGCCAATGGCAAGCTGATTGCCCATACGGGCTATGGCGCAGTATCGCGTGGCAGCTGGAAGAATACCGACCAGGCCATGCTGGATGCCGGCGAGGGCCGCGCTACCAGCGTGGTGGATGCCGCCAACAAATGTGTCGGTGCTCCGTACATGGCCCACAAGGAACAGCTGATCGAGGGCAGTGACGCGGATGCGCTGGCTGCCTACATGGACAGCATCGCCGATGAAAGCGCCTGGGATGCCGCGGCCTTCGTGATCGAGGTCCAGCGCAGCATGCCGGTCGCCGGCCTGACTCCGGACATGGAGAATGGCGAGCGGATCTACGAAAACACCTGCGAGCGCTGCCATGATGCGGGCATCGAGGGCATCGAGGAACTGCACGGCCTCGGGGAATGGATGACACCGATGCAGCTGATGGGCAAGATCCGCAAGATGCCGGACTGGTACAACGCCTATGAGGGTGTGGAGTATGCCTCGCTGAGCAGCCACAGCCTGGACCGGGCCGTGGCCTGGATGCTCGGCAGCACCGTGGCCCATGCCCAGGAGGCTAACCCCTGTGGCGAGCATAATGACCTGGGCAGCGACGATCACACGGTCTTCTCCGAGGACGCCATGCCCTTCTTCGCCAGTGACATCCTCTCCGACCAGGATGTTGTGGATGTGGCGCACTTCATCATTGAGAACGAATAAACCGCAGACTACGTCCTGATACTGCGATTCACTGAAAGGCCCGGGAATTCCCGGGCCTTTGCCTGCCCGGCCGCGATGCCGGATTAACCTGCCGCAGTGCGCCTGCGATTATCTGGGTGTATATGAGGTGTGCCATGAAACTTAGCAATCCCCGTTGTTACATACTTGCCGTGGCCCTGGCCGGGCTTGCGCTGCTGCCGCTCCAGGCATCCGCCGAGGGCCTGGATGCCCATATCGGCGGCACCATCGCCGGTACCAACCTGGCCCCCGGGCAGCCCTACTTCGACCAGGTGCATGATGCCAGCTGGGTGGCCCCCGCCCTGGCGCAGCTCAGCGGCACAGAGCTGCGCATGAACCTCACGAACGGCCAGGCTATTGAGCTGATCAAGGCGCAGCTGGCTGGCCTGCCGGACGTGCAGGTGCT
>JAHEFU010000168.1 GCA_024645305.1 Planctomycetales bacterium | reverse complement strand
TGAGGCCACGCAGATGGACTACACCGACATCGGCCGGGGCTACACCCAGAGCTACAAGGTCGTCCTGAAGAACCACAAGGAGAACGAGGATGTGGTTGTCAATGTGCGGGCCTACATTCCCGGAGACTGGAGCATGGACGAAAGCAGCCTGCCCTGGGAGAAGAAGGACGCCACAACAGCGGAATGGAATGTCCCGGTGCCGGCCGACGGCGAAACCGAATTCACTTACACGTACCGTGTGGTCTGGAGGTAGGGCATGACACACAGGCTTTCAATCCTGGTAATCATCTCAGCCATGCTGCTCTGCGCTCCCGCATTTGCGAAGGATGCCGGGGATGTCGAGGATCTCTACATCACGATCTACAACGGTGATCTGGCCCTGGTGCGTGAGATGCGCAGCTTCGAACTCAGCCAGGGCCGGCAGGACTTCATCCTCAGTGACGTGAGTGGCCGACTCAACCCCGCCACTGTGCATCTGGCCTTTCCAGACAGCGTTGAATTTGAGCTGCTGGAACAGAACTTTGACTACGATCTGGTCAGCAGTGACAAGATGCTGGAGAAGTTCATCGGCAGTGACATCACCCTGGTCAATGACTATGACGATACAAGCATGGTTGTCACCCTGCTGTCCATGAGTGGCGGACGTGTGGTCCGCGACCGTGAGGGTCGCATCCTCCTCAACCCGCCGGGCCGCGTCGTCCTGCCGCAGGGCAGTGCCGACGAACTGCTGTTGCGCCCCACCCTCTCCTGGGATCTCTGGTGCGCGGCAGCCGGCACGCACACTGGTGAGATCAGCTACCTCTCCGGCGGTCTGGACTGGAGCGCGGATTATGTGGTGATGCTTGCGGATGACGACGCCTCCGCTGACATCGAAGGCTGGGTTACCCTGAGCAACAACAGTGGCACCACATTCCGTGATGCGCACCTCAAGCTGGTGGCCGGCGATGTCAACAGGGTGCGGGAGGACAGGCGGCTCAATGAAATGCCTATGCCTGCGGCTGCAATGATGAAGGAATCGGCGGAACCCGAGGGCTTCCAGGAGGAAAGCTTCTTCGAGTACCACCTCTACGACCTGCAGCGCCCCACAACCATCCGCAACAACCAGCAGAAGCAGATCGGCCTGTTGACGGCAAACGGCGTTTCCACAAAGAAACTGTTCGTCTTTGACGGCCGCTACGGTGGCGATGTCAACGTGAAGATGCAGTTCGAGAATTCCGAGGAGAACAGTATGGGCATGCCGCTGCCCAAGGGGGTCGTGCGGGTGTTCAAGGCGGACAGCAAGGGCCAGGCCCAGTTCATCGGTGAGGACCGGATAGACCATACTCCCCGTGATGAGGATGTGCGCCTGCAGGTCGGCAATGCCTTCGATATCAAGGGTGAGACGGTCCGTAAGGAGTACAAAGACATCGGAGACGGCTACACCGAAGTCTGGGAGATCACCTTGAAGAACCACAAGGAATCGGAGGACGTGCTGATCACCGTGCCCTTCCGGATCTGGGGAGACTGGCGCATTGTCGAAGCCACGACTGACTATACGAAGAAGGATGCATCCACCGCGGAATTCAAGGTTTTGGTGCCTGCTGATGGAGAGGCCAGGTTCACATTCCAGTACCGTGTGGACTGGCGGTAGTCTAAAGTAGCGCCGTGTCTGAGAATACTCCCTTTGTGGACAATGATTACTGCTTCGCCTGCGGAGCGCTTAACCCCGCTGGATTGCAGCTGGTGTTTGAACGTGACGGAGATGTCCTGTGCACCCGCTTCAGGCCCTCGCAACTGCATCAGGGCTGGCGCGATGTGCTGCATGGCGGTGTCCAGGCGACGGTATTCGATGACCTGATGAGCAACTGCATGTTCCGTATCCACAACTGCAATGTAGTAACAGCGGAACTACGCACCCGCTTCCGCCGCCCGGTGCCCCTGGACCGGGAGCTGGAATTCCGGGCCTGGCGCAGCGGGGGACGCAGTCCCGTCTGGGAGCTGCGGGCGGAGTGCCGGATCCATGGCGCAGAGTCCGGCCAGGTGCTTTCCACTGCCCAGGGCCGCTTCATGGAAACACGGACCACTGGGCGCTGAATCCAGCGGGTTTTTAATTTGGGCAGGCATGGTCGATTAGGTAGGTGACCAATGCCAGGAGATTCAAATGTATAGAATTTTGCTGCCGGCGCTGCTGTCCTTATTGGCGGTTGCAGGCTGTAGTTCGGGTGATTCGGAATTCACCTCGGACAACCTCATAGAAAAAGTCTTTGAGAATGGCGAAGGCGCCCGGCTGGACCTGACCAGCGGCACCTACGTGGACTTCCCGGCCGGGACATTCGCTGACCGCCAGCTGGTTAGCGTCTCAGACCTGCTCAGTGGCTCAGACAATATTGAGGCCAATTTCCCCACCGCCACCAAGCAGTTCAGTGACAGGCTGGCTGCGGTCATCATCAATACTCCGGTGGATGCCCTGTTTGAGCGTGACATCACGGTGCGCTTTGCGCTGAACGCGCCACAGACGGCCGGCACGCAGTTCGCGGTCTACATCCACGACTCCGAGCTGGGGAATCGCACGGAGACTTACGACAATAACTACGTAACCTGGTATCGCTACGGCTCATATACGGCCACGGTGGACAGCAGCGGAGACTTTGCCACCGTCACACTGGATACGAACGGCAACCGCGGCTTCCTCGGCACCCTGGGACTGTTCCGGGACCACACCCTGACCAGCCTGGGAGCAGCGGAAACCACGGAAATCCGGGGCCGGGTACTCGATAACAACGGAGCCGGCGTCAGTACGGATGTTGAACTGAACTACCTGATCGGCGAGGTCAAGCTGCCTGTGCGGCTGCTCAACGGCAGCATTCCGTCCGGCAGCACGGTCGCAAGTATCGTGACCAGTGATGCAAGCGGCAATTTCGTGATGCAGGTGCCGGACATTTACATCAGCCAGATCTTCAATGTCAGTTTCGGGGTCCACGACAGCGGACATGCTGACCAGGATGAATTCACTGTCAACCTGCCTCATCCGATTCGCGAGGATGAAGTCAACAACATGGTCATCCGTTATGGACTGAACAACATTGTCTCCGAACCTGTCGGAACCACCTGATCACAGGCGCTACAGGGTTTAAGTAAAAAGGTGGAGCCTCGCAACTGCGGGACTCCACCTTTGCAGTTATTAGTGGGTTAATTCTTAGTTGGTTAGTTCCTGGTTCACCAGTCACCGGCGGGCGACCATGCAAGCCAGTCGAACAAAGTACCAAGAACTAATCTCTAACCACTAAGCACCGTTTCATGTATAATTTCAGTCCCATTCTTGCGGAAGTGGTGGAATGGCAGACACGCTAGGTTAAGGACCTAGTGCGCGAAAGCGCGTGGGGGTTCGAGTCCCCCCTTCCGCAGATCCCCTCTCCATCCCCCATTCAGCCCATGAGGTTTCAAATGGAGCCGAGCCGAGCCTGTGGGAATGTGGTGGGTCCTGCAGGATTCGAACCCGCGACCAAGAGATTATGAGTCTCCTGCTCTAACCGCTGAGCTAAGGACCCACAGGGAAGAAGAGTTTACTGTGCCCGGCCTGCACGGTCAATCCGACTCAGGCTATCCGCTGCCACTGGCGGGGTCATTTCCGGATGTTTCCTGCTCATCGGAAGCAGGAGTATCGGTACGGCGCCTTTCCTCGAGTACCTGGGCTGGCTGTTCGTCGGGAATCTGCGGGAAAGGTATGGTCACGGGGAAATAACCGTAATCGCTAACTTCACGATCGCTGCCCAGATATAGGTACCAGCGGTTCCCGCTTTTCACCCAGCGCAGTGGTTCCATACTCGAGAAGACAAATCCCAGTGCAGGAGGCACATCAGTCATGGCGAAGTTAGCTTCTGAACTGATCACTACATCGTCGGCCTTGACCTTTTCAATGCGGTCATTTGATGACCGGGCAGCGGCATTGGCTAGATTCAGTGATTCCAGGTCTTCCTTGCTGAAGCTGTTGCGATAGGCAGGGCTGAGGAAGCTTGAATATTCCAAATCCCCCTGGTTTCCAACCCTGAAGTTGTAATACTCCGCAGCAGTCTTCTGCAACCCAGTAGTCGTATTGCCGGAGACCAGGTTGTTGTTGCAGGCTGCAGCCAGACAAAGCAGTGCAAGGAGCGCTGTTAAATGAATACCAAGCTTCACGTAATGATTATAGCCTTCAGAGGGTAATACACAATCGAGAAGCAAGGCAGTCCTAGAATGGAAGCCACAATTTTCCCTCCTGAGCCAGGGTTGAGGATTGAATGTTAATTTCTCACTCCTGCTGGCGAACTTACAACAGGCAGGTTGTTTTAGCGCGTAAAAATGTCTTTAAATGTTTGTTATTCACATTTGCTATACTAGCGCCTCAAGGGTCTCCTGGACTCAGGGTCAAAACCGAGGGATATTGGTTGATGAACAGAATTCCGGTAACGGAAAGCAGGATTCCGCCCACGCGAGCTGCTGAGGCCCGGTTTAGTGTGTATACAAACATCAAGAGAGCCCTTGATATCTTCGGCAGCATGTTCTTCCTGCTGTTGTTTGCACCCCTGATCCTGTTGATTGCAGTAGCCGTCAAGCTGGAGAGCCCTGGACCGGTCTTCTTCCTCCAGCGCAGACTTGGAAAGCACGGCAGGCAGTTTGGCCTGTACAAGTTCCGCACCATCCACCGTGAGCCCACCCCGGGAGACGAAGCCGGCTCGCACATGGCGATCAGCGGTAAGGACAGTGACATTACCCGCTTCGGACGCTTCCTGCGCAACAGCGGCCTGAATGAGCTGCCCCAGCTGATCAATATCTTCCGTGGAGAAATGAGTTTCGTGGGACCCCGTCCCGCAGTCCTGCACCATGAGCAGTACTACACAGACTGGCATCGCAAGCGCCTCAATGTGCTTCCGGGGGTAACCGGGCTGGCCCAGATCTGCGGCCGCAATGTGATCCCCTGGGGCTGGCGCGTGGCTCTGGACCGCTATTACGTGGAGCACCTGAGCCTGGGCAATGACCTGGCCATCTTCCTCAAGACCTTCCCGGTGGTAATCGGACATGTGGGCACCGAAGGCGCTGAGGACCTCTACTTCGACTTCACTCCGCCGGATGAGACCCAGATAGCGGCTGAACTGGAGCGCAAGGGCATCTGGCGTACTTTTTTCCATTACAGCGCTGAAACAGGTGTTTCAAAGCCGGAAGACGGCCTGCCTGCGGAACAGAAGCAGACGGCCTAAGAACTAGAATTTGTGGATAATTCCAACAATTTAAACCATCAGGCATCCAGATAACTAGCTCGGACCCGTGAACAATCTGCATATAAAGGTATAAAACGTTGCTGAATACTTATACCGCCATCCCTATGGCCGTCGTCCTCACTCTGCTGAGCCTGACTCTAGCCGCCTGCGGCGGATCCTCCACACCTCAACAGTCAGCCACAGCCACAGCAGCTGGCAACATCGCGGACCTGCCGGATTTTTCCGGCTTGCCCTTCCCCGCTGACGAGGAAACACAGCGCTCAACCAGGGCGCTTGGCCAGCAGCTGGTGCTGGGCAAGGACTTCTACCGCAAGTCCGCGGATGCGCAGGTGGCGCTGAATGCGATCCAGCTCAGCCCGGCGGGAGCCGCCAGCAGCTGGGCGATGTTCCGCTTCGAAGGCCTGACAGACTCAGATGTGCTGCAGCAGCTTGATGTGAGCTTCGACATGCTGCCCAAGGACTACTACCTGGCCTTCGCCGACTTCGACAGCAGCCGCTGGCGGACCGGGCTGCGAGGCAGTGCGAACGGCGGCAGCGCTGATACGGACGTACTGACCTGGCCGAATGGTTACCGCACGGTTTCTCATGCTGGCAACGCATATGTTGCCCTGATCAACGGCGGGACTGCGCAGGCAACGCTCAACAGCCTGCTGCTGACGATTGACATCAACAACCAGGCCCCGGTGGCGGACCTGTCAGCAAGCATCATACGTGGCAATGTCAGTCTGACAGTGGACTTCGATGCCTCTGCCAGTTATGACAAGGATGGTGTCGGGACGGTCTCAAGCTTCGAATGGGACTGGGATGGCGACGGCAGTTACGACGATTCCGGAAGCAGCGCACTCAGGCAGCATGTTTTCACCAAGCCGGGCATCTACAAGGTGGTCCTGCGCGTGACTGACGACAACGACGGCCTGACTGACACGGCAACGCAGGAGATACGCGTACTTGGCTGGCACCACACCTTCGGCAACACAGAGGGTGAAGCAACCACCGGCACGGTAACTGCCGGAAGCCGGATCATTGGAGCGGGGTATGGATCATCTGATTCGGGAAACCAGTTTGATGGACTGATCTTCTGCATGGATGAACTGGGAGAATTGCTCTGGTTCAGACACTGGGGAGATCCCGAAAACCTGGACCAGTTCTACGACGTAGCCGCAATGCCGGATAACGGATTCGTGGCTGTTGGAATTTCTTATGGATTTGGGTCTCAGAGCGG
>JAHEFU010000167.1 GCA_024645305.1 Planctomycetales bacterium | reverse complement strand
GATATCCAGTACGAATTCTACGATGTCTGGGACGGCAGCCGTCCGCGGCCCTTCCTGCCGGGCAGCTTCTTCTACAAGTCAATGGGCGAGATCATGGGTTCACCGGACAAGGAATCCCGCCGCGATGTGGTTGACCTCAATGGCAAGAAGGCTATCCTGCCGCACAACAACCGTGACGAGGTCACCTTCCCGCTGAACCGTTCGATGTACATGCTCGGCGGCTGGGGCAGCCTGGCCACCAAGGGTCAGGACCTGCTGGGTGAGGAACCGCTGGTGATCTTCCGCTACAAGGAACAGCAGAAGCGCCAGGCGGCACAGTTCACATTCTTCTTCGATCCCCTTACGCAGAACTACGACATGCCCGGCGTCGGTGTCAATGACAACAAGATTGAGATCATGGGCATTCCGCCCTGGACGCGCGCGGTTAACAAGGGTCACGTCGGACCGCTGTGGGGCAGCCCCTTCGGACCCAGCAGCCACGGCTTCGACCAGCTGAGCATGGGCAATGCGAATGGTGTCCGCGATGCCGTGATCCTGGTACTGATGTCCGGTCAGACTGACGGTGACGGCAAGATCGTCCGCTGATCACGCCGCCTGACGGGCAAGGCCTGCCACAGACTGGTTTTCGTATTCCCTCCTTCCCCGATCCTCGCAGCAGTCTCAAGCATACACACTTAGCAAATGGCATGTACAGGGATTGCCGGCTCCGCAACTCAGTCTGGCATTTGCAGTTCAATTATGCAGTGGGTCCTCGGTCCTGCTCAATTCCACTTTGTTGCGGGCAGGCGATTTAAGTTTGCGTTAAACTCACTGTAGTGGCACTACGGAGAAAACCTGTGGTGCAGATTTGCAGGAGTCCTGATGCAGTTCATTGTCTATACGAAGAAGGGTGAACCCATGAGCATGGCAATCGTGGGGCAGATCCGTGCCCTGCTGAATGCCAAGGGGCTTAGCGCCCAGGTCCAGTTCGTGGATGACCCGGCTCTGCTGGCCATGAACGGTATTGACGCTACGCCGACAGTGGTCCTCGACGGTATGCCCATCTGCCAGGGTTATGTCCCTTCCCGCACCGAGCTGGACAAGGCTGTTGATCGGCAGCTGCGCGCCCTCAATACGAAGGAAGGTGATAGCCAGGACAAAAGCAGCCTCTTCGGACGGGGCCGCCGCTGAACGGCCTTGGCAGGATAGATGCCGGAGTCCGGCAATGTATCCGGTAGTCTGCCCCTGCGCTTGTTATACTTATCAGCCTGATGAATTCACAACCAGGCAGCGGCAGCATGACCAGCGCAGACAACAAGTACTACCTGACCACCCCCATCTATTACGTGAACTTCAAGCCCCACGTGGGCACCAGTTACACGACGATCCTGGCCGACGTGACGATCCGGCAGCGGCGCTTCCTGGGGATGGATGCGATGTTCCTGACCGGCAGTGATGAGCACAGCCAGAACATTGCGGACCTTGCAGCCGCCGCGGGCAAGACCCCGCTGGCCTACTGCGACGAGATCATTCCCAAGTTCAAGGAGTGCTGGGCGGCCTGCCGGGTGGATGACTACCGGTTTGAGCGCACCAGCGACGAGCGCCACCACAACCTGGTACGCACCTTCTGGCAACGCATTTTCGAAAGTGGTGATGTCTACAAGGGCGAATACAGCGGCTGGTACCACACTTCGGACAACCGCTTCCTGGATGAGGACGAGGTGCCGGAGAATCCCGAGACGCATCCCCGCCTGAAGTTCATCACCGAGGAAGCCTACTATTTCCGGCTGAGCAAGTACCAGCAGTGGCTGGAGGAGTTCCATGCCGCCAATCCCGAGTTCATTGTGCCGGACTTCCGCCGCAATGAAATGCTCAAGCGGATCGAGGGCGGTCTCAAGGACATCTGCATCAGTCGCAGCGGAACCGACTGGGGCATCCGCCTGCCCTGGGATGGCGGCCATGTGTTCTACGTCTGGATCGAGGCCCTGCTGACCTACATGACCGGCAGCGGATTTGACATTGATGCCTTCGAAAAGACCTTCAGCGCCGGGAAGTCACGGGAAGTGCGTGAGCCGCTGTGGGATACCCGGCGGGCTGACTTGCAGAGCCAGCCGGAAACGAACTACTGGCCCTGTGACCTGCACCTGATGGCCAAGGACATTCCCTGGTTCCATGTGGTGATCTGGCCGGCGATGCTGGCCAGCTACGGTGCGCCGCTGCCGCGGCAGGCATTCGTGCACGGTTACTGGAACTTTGACGGCGAGAAGATGAGCAAGAGCCTCGGCAATGTGGTTGACCCCTACGACGCGATTGAGCTCGTGGGGGTGGACGGCCTGCGCTACTTCCTGATGCGTGAGGTGCCGCTGGGCCTCGATGGCAACTTCAATTACGAGGCCCTGATCAGCCGCTTCAACTTCGACCTGGCGAATGACCTCGGTAATCTCGTGCACCGCACCGTGAGCATGATCCACCAGAGCTTTGAGGGACGGGTCCCGGAAGTGCTGGCGGTCACGGATCTCGATGAAGCCATTGAACGGCAGCGCCGCGAGACAATTGACAACGTACTTGAAATGTATGCGGGATTCCGCTACAGCGAACTCCTGCAGGAACTGTGGGCCCTCATCGGCGAGGCCAACCGCTACATTGACGAGAAGAAGCCCTGGGAAGTGAAGAAGAATCCCGAGCGCCGCGATGAGATAGCCACGGTGTTCAACCGCCTGGTCAACCTGATCCGCAGTGTGCTGCTGCTGGCGGCCCCCGTGATCCCGGAAGGCGCTTCGAAGTTCTGGCAGATCCTCAACCTGGAGGGCGACCCCTCGGCCCTGACCGTAGACGCCCTCGCGGACTCAGTCAGCGCCGGGCACCAGCTGAACCCCAGCGAGCCGGTTTACCGCAGGCTGGACCTCAACAAACTGCGGGCCGAGCAGGATCCGCCGGAGGTTACCGAGGACGGGAAGAAGCCGGCTGACCAGGCTGATGACAATCAATCCGGCACCAACGTGATTACGATCGATGACTTCATCCAGGTCCAGCTGCGCGTGGCCAGGATCCTGAAGGCTGAGAAAGTGGAGAAGGCTGACAAGCTGCTTTGCCTGCAGCTGGACGACGGCCAGGGCGGCCGCCAGATCCTGGCGGGGATAGCCCAATGGTACAAGCCGGAGGAGCTGGAGGGCCGTCAGGTGGTCATTGTGGCCAACCTTGCGCCGCGCAAACTGCGGGGCCTGATGTCTGAGGGGATGGTGCTGGCCGCTAGTGATTCCGAGGGCCGTCTGGCGCTCGTATCACCGGTCTCGGAAGTATCCGCCGGGGCGGAGGTCCGCTGATGAACCAGTGCCACATCCGAGACGTCCATTACCGGGAGTGTAAACATGTCTAGAACCGTCAATATCCTGTTGATCTGCCTGGCAGCCACGCTGCTTGTTTCCGGCTGCAACAAGCAGGACAAGAAGAAGATCGACACCAGCAACATCCAGGAGACCGCCCCGGGGCTGAGTGCCGTTCCCGAGGCGGAGCAGCGCGATATCAGCGAGGAAGAGGCTGCAGTGCTGCGCAATGAGCAGATGCGTGAGGACCTGCGCACTGAGCTCCTGGCAATGCTGCCTGAATTCACCTTTACGTATGATGCCACTGCTGACAGTTTCAACGGCAGCGGTCTGCCTGAGGAAGGCGTGTCCCTGCCCCCGCTGATCGAGAAGCTGGAGCAGCGTGTCAAGAAGCTGCAGAGCAACCCCGGCTCGGCCGAGTACCAGCAGCTGATCCGTGTGATGCTCACGCAGTTCAAGAGTGCGGGCATGGCTGCCCAGAATCCGGCAGCTGATGACGCCGGCGGGACGCAATCCGCGAGTCGTTCCACGGAGCGGCCGCCGGCCGATGAGTTCGGACTCAGGAGGGCCACCAAGGCATATGGGGAATGGCGCAGCATCCGCGAGGAAGGCGAGAACTATGTCATTGAGCACAACGAAGACTATTTCAAGCAGCTCATCGTGATCTACGGCAAAGAAGCCATGTTTTCCACCTTTGCCAAGGGCCAGCGCATCAAGCATGACGAGTTCGAGTACCGTTTCGACCCGAATTCGGCGGAACTGCTGCTGACAGCGCTGGATGGCCGTTATACAATGCGCTTATACTGCTATACCCGTGACAGCGAGCCGGGCCTGCTGTATGTCAAGCAGCAGTCCGGTAATCCCTACACAGTCTATGAGAAGCTCGGCCGAGGCGAGGAGCCCCTCACTGAGGAAGAGAAGCAGGCCTTCCTGGACCTGCAGAAGGAAATCAGCGGGGCCGGTGGTTCCGCCAAGGCGGAAAACAAGTAAATCGCGCCGCCTGATGCCGTAGACTCGTTGACAACCTGCTTGTGCTCGAATATCATCTGCGCGGTGATTCCCGCAGAATTCAGCAAGCCATTCCCCGCAGTTCCGGACCGAGTTGCAGAGGCCGGTGTATGAGCCTGTTCGACCGCATGGTAGTGAGCATGCTTCCCATCGTCCCGCGAGGCATCGTGGGTGCCGTGGCCAGCCGCTACGTGGCGGGCAACACGGTCAATGATGCCGTCGCCAGTGCCCGCCTGCTGGCGGAGGAAGGAGCAGTTTCCACGATGGACATCCTCGGGGAGGAAGTCCGGGATGCAGGACTGGCCGAAAGCTACACCTCCCAGTACATGGCCCTCGCGGATGCCATCAGCGCGGCAGGCATCAGCTCCACGGTATCCATCAAGCCCACCATGCTCGGCCTGGACATCAATGACCAGCTTTGTGAGCGCAACATTGACCGCATATTCGCGCATGCCGCCGCCAGGGAACTGCGGGTTGCAATTGACATGGAGGACCACAGCACCACGGACTTCACGCTGCAGATGCACCGCCGGATGCATGAACAGTACGGCAATGCCGGGACGGTGCTGCAGGCCTACATGCGCCGGACACTAAATGACATCGCCGGACTGCCAGTGGACGAGTGCCAGATCCGCCTGTGCAAGGGGATCTACGTTGAGCCGGAGGAGATCGCCTACAAGGGCCACGGGGAAATCCGTGATAACTTCCTCGCCGCGCTGGAGGCCCTCTTCGAGCGTGGCATCTTCGTCGGCATCGCCACCCATGACGAATACCTCGTGGAACGGGCGATGGAGATCATCAGCCGCCGCGGGCTGGAGAGTACGCACTATGAGTTCCAGATGCTCCTTGGGGTGCTGCCGCAGCTGCGTGCGCGGATAATCGGCGAGGGACACCCACTGCGGGTCTACATCCCCTACGGTCCGGACTGGTACGCCTACAGTGTGCGGCGCCTGCGGGAAAACCCGAGTGTGGCCCGGCATGTGATGAAGGCTCTGCTCGGCCTGCGCTGACCCGCAAACCGGAGTTTTCTGGGAGATCCGCTTTTCCGTTTGCGGCTGCCCTTTTTTGGGCACAGGCCTTAGTCATCCGTCCCGCTTTTCCGATTATTGAATGATTATGGAAGGCAGCCCGTCAGACAGCCGCATGCATGCATGCCCTCAGCGATTTTTCCTGCTTGCCGCCCTGGCACTCCTGCTTGCTGCCGCACCGGCACTGGCCCAGGATGCCGAAGCTTCCCTGCAGCAGCGCGTGCGCGAGCTGCTGATTGCCTGGGACCTGCCGGGCAATAACCCCGATAGCGACCTCAAGCGCTTCTCCGGCAGCAGCCTGGATCCCACTGAAGAACTGCGCGAGGCCCTGCTGCTCAGCCGCCTGCCGCGCTACACTGACAATGCCCGTCGCCGGGACTACCTGGCATCGCAGTTCCTGCCATTCCTGGAGCGCCAGTCGGCGGAGCTGCGCTCGACGGGAGAGGTCCGGCTGCTGGAGGCCACGGCTCTCAGGGACCTTGGCCGCCTGGCAGAGGCGATTGCCATCGCCGCGGAACTGCCGGCTGATCCCGCGGAACAGGGGGACGGCTATGCCCTGTGGGGTGCCCTGCTGACTGACAGCGGGGATGTAGTCGAAGCCGGGCGGGTGCTGGAAGCCGGCACGCAGTTCTTCCCTGGCAACCTGCTGCTGGACTATGAACTGGCCCGCCAGCGCGAAGCCGCCGGCCGCTCCGCGGATGCCCTGGTCCTGCTGGAGCAGCTCAGGCTTGAAGCCCTGCAGGCCGGCCTGTCCCAGGGATGCATGCTGGCTATCGCCCGGCGCATGGCCGGCGTGGCCCTGTCCGCCGGCAAGCCTGACGGGGCCATGGATTCCGCCGGTCTCGTGCTGGAGAGCTATCCCGGGGATGTGCAGATGCTCAGCGTGGCCGCCGCTGCGGCCGCCGCCCGCCGCCAGTTCAACCTGGCCGCGGAGTACCAGCAGCAGTACTGCCGGCTGGCTCCGGATGCCACAGCCTGGCTGTCCCTGGCCGCTTACTACGTCGAACTCAATGATGACAACGCACTGGCGGCCTTCGGCCAGGCGCTCAAGCTGGAACCCGGCAGCTCGCGGGTCCTCTCGGCACGCAGTGCCTGGCATGAACGCAGTGGCAACACGGATGC
>JAHEFU010000166.1 GCA_024645305.1 Planctomycetales bacterium | reverse complement strand
CCGGGTGCACATGACTTCAATGCCTCTCTGCAGGGCCAGGACTTCAGGCGGATCGGCCTGGCGAAGTAGTTTCTCAGTCCCGCAGGCGCAGGAGCAGGGAATTCGGATCCGGTCGCTCGGACTTCCAGCGGCCGTAGTCATCCAGCATGTTGACAACCTGGCGGATAGCCACGGCATTGAGCCCCCCGGCTCCCGGCACAAGTGAATTGTCAACACTGAAACCGCTGAGCGTTCCATCGCTGAAGCGGGGCCACCAGCCGCTGTGTTCCACCATGGCCGTCAGCTTGTCAGCCAGCGGGGCCAGCAGGGGAATGCCCGATACCCTTTCACGGATCATCACACCCATCCCGTCGTTCATCCACTCGCGGCTGCTATGCTGCAGGTTGGGGATTGACGGCAGCGCACTCAGGCAGTGGCTCTCGACAGCGCAGGTGCCATCCTCGATGTGCAGCAGGCGCCAAGCATGCGGGTAGCTGACCGCAGCTGAACTGACGAGGTTGACAATTCCGCCCTGCAGATTGACACTCTGTGCATGGATGTGCCCGCTGAGCACCAGCCTGACACCGTAGGTCGTGCACAGTTCCCGCAGGCGACCTGCCTGGTGCACCTGCCAGTAGCGAAAGATGCGGGAGAGGGCATGGTTTGGCTCCTCCGCCGGCGACTGGTCCATTACCGAATGGTGGATGGCGACGAGCGGAATCTGACCGCTGTCACGGCAGTGCGTGAGGATCTGCTCCAACCAGGCCAGCTGGTCCGGCAGCACGAATCCGTCATCCTGCGCACTGTCCTCGATGCCCTCGCTGTGCAGCTCACTGAGCGTGAGGTTGCTGTCCATCACTATCAGGGTGACATCCCCCGGGAGGGGTACTACGTAGCGCGTGCTGGCCCCGGGCAGTCCGTTGCCGCGGTAATAGTCACAGAAGTCATTGCGGTCAAGCACTTCGACACCTGGATAACGGGAGGACTCGGGGCGCTTGCGATCAAGGTCGTGGTTGCCGGCCACTATGTAGAATGGCACATTCAGCCGACGGATCAGCCGGCTGGCAACCTCATGGTTGAACAGCTCGCTGTCGCGGGTCAGGTCCCCGAGGATGACTGCCGCATCGATGTCCGGTGCAGCGTTGATATCATCAATGGTGCGCTCACAGAGTTCAACCGACAGGCCGTGCAGCTTGCGACCTGGATCTATCTCAAGTCTCCTGTCATTCTCACCCCGGGCGACCGCAATATGCAGGTCCCCGATGATTGCCAAACGCAGTGAATTCCGCATGTCCAGCTACCCTCAGCCTTCCAGCAGGGTCCGGGCTGCGCTGTACACTGCTTCGGCGGTTATCCCGAATTTCTCATACAGGACCTCGGCCGGGGCGCTGGCACCGAAGCCATCCATCCCAATCACCCTGCCCCTGTCACCCACATAGCGTTCCCAGCCCATGCGGATACCCGCTTCCACCGCCACACGCCTGTGGCAGGCTGGGGGGAGGACGCTGTCACGGTACGCCTGGCTCTGCTTCTCAAACAGTTCCCAGCTGGGCATGCTGACAACCCTGACGCGATGTCCCTCGGCGCTGAGACGCGCGGCCGCCTGCTGGGCAAGCAGGACCTCACTTCCCGTGCCGATCAGCAGCAGCTCCGGTCCTCCATCACATTCCTGGACGGTATAGGCACCCTTGCGCAGGCCGGTTGCCAGTCCGGGATTGTCGGGGCGCAGCGCCGGCAGGTTCTGGCGTGTGAGAATCAGGCTCACGGGACTCTCCCGGCTCTCAATTGCCAGCTGCCATGCGATTGCCGTTTCATGGCTGTCCGCCGGACGCAACACGAGCATATTGGGCATCAGCCGCAGGCTCATCAGATGCTCGACCGGCTGGTGTGTCGGCCCGTCTTCCCCGAGACCGATGCTGTCATGAGTGAACACGAAGATTGAGGGAATGCCCATCAGCGCGGCCAGGCGCATGGCCGGCCGCATATAGTCGGCAAACTGCAGGAAAGTTGCACCGTATCCGCGCACTCCGCCATGCAGGGTCAGGCCGTTGACAATCGCCGCCATGGCATGCTCACGGACCCCGAAGCGGATGTTGTTGCCGGCGGGATGGTCCGCATCCTGCATCTCGCTGTGCTGCTGCCAGCTCTTGTTGCTGGGCTCCAGGTCAGCACTGCCTCCCACCAGATTGCCAAGCCGCTCACCGAGGAGTCCCAGCAGCTTACCGGAACTGGACCGGCTGGCCGACCCATCATCCGCTGAAAACAGAGAGTCCAGTCCGGTGTTCCAGTCCTCCGGCAGATCGCCATCCATGTATAGCTGCAGGCGCGCGTGATCCGCCGGATGCAACTGGGCATAGGACTCCAGGGCATCATCCCACTGCCTCTGCCAATCTGTCCCGCGTTCCAGATAACCGCTGCGCAGTTCCGCCACGGGGGCAGGCACATGGAATTTCTCCGCGGGCCAACCGAGAGCGCCCCGGGTGGCGGCAACAGCCTCGGTGCCGAGGGGTGATCCGTGGGAGGCTGCACTGTCCTGCTTCGGGCTGCCGTAGCCGATGTGTGTGCAGACCTCAATCAGGCTGGGCCTGTCAATATCAGCCCGGGCCTTGCGGATGGCCTTGTCCAGGGCCTGCATGTCGTTGCCACGCTTGACCCGCAGGACCTGCCAGCCATAGGCCCTGTAGCGTCTCCGGACCTTTTCAGTGAATGCAAGGGCAGTACTGCCTTCAATGGAAATCTGGTTGCTGTCGTAGAGGCAGATCAGTTTGCCCAGCCCCTGATGGCCCGCAAAGCTGCAGGCTTCGGAGGAAATACCCTCCATCAGGTCACCGTCTCCACAGAAGACATATGTGAAATGGTCAATCAGCTCGTGCTGCGGCTTGTTGAACTGTGCTGCCAGCCAGCGTTCAGCCATGGCGAAACCCACAGCATTGGCAATCCCCTGACCGAGCGGCCCCGTCGTGACCTCGACACCCGGGCATTCTCCATACTCCGGATGGCCGGCGGTGGGACTGCCCCACTGGCGGAAATTCCTCAGGTCATCCAGGCTGAGCTGGAATCCGCTCAGATGCAGCAGGGAGTACAGCAGCATGGAAGCATGTCCATTTGACAGGATCAGCCGGTCACGGTTGAACCACTGCGGATCCCGGGGATTGAAGCGCAGATGCCGGCTCCAAAGTGTCCAGGCCATGGCCGCCATCCCCATTGGCGCACCGGGATGACCTGAATTGGCCTGTTCCACGGCGTCAATTGAAAGGAAGCGGATCGTATTGATGGCCAGGTCGTCCAGGTCCTCCGGACTGCCCGGCTGCAGGTTCACTTTGCGGTAATCCATCCAGCCATTATCCCAGAGGAATCGGGACTATCTGACTAGCTGATGCGCGGCAGGGTCGTAATAACCTCGTCTATCAGGCCATAGTCCTTTGCTTCCGCGGACTGCATGAACTTGTCGCGATCCGTATCCTTCTCGATCTGGCTGAGGGACTTGCCGGTGTGCTTGACGTAGATCTCATTGAGGATCCGCTTGCAGTTGAGCATCTCAGCAGCCTGGATCTCCACGTCGCTGACCTTGCCCTGCATCCCGCCCCAGGGCTGGTGGATCATGATGCGCGCATTGGGCAGGGCGAAGCGCTTGCCCTTGCTGCCACCGGTGAGGATCAGGGAACCGGCGGAAGCAGCCATGCCTACACAGCAGGTGCGTACATCGGGCTTGACGGCCTGGATCGTGTCATAGATCGCCAGCCCACCGTAGAGATCTCCACCGGGGCTGTTCACAATCACGAGGATGTCCTTTTTTGCGTCTTCGCTTTCGAGGTACAAGAGCTGTGCCAGCACGGAATTGGCCAGGTCCATCGTGATTTCGTCTCCGATGAACACGATGCGTTCGCGCAGAAGGCGACTGTAGAGATCAAACGGGTATTCGATCTGCAAGCCGGGATCAATGATTGATGGAACCTTCGCCATGTATGCCCTCCGATCAGCCTGAATGCTAGCATATGGCTACCTGCAGTCCATACAGTTTGACCTGAGTTTGGCTGAGCATATCCTGGCCTGTAGTAAAATCCCCCGCTCGCGTGCGGGGGTTGAAATTCCATTGTGTTCCCAGATCCTTTACTTCATGTTGCGCACACTATTCATGGCGGCATCATGGCTTGCCTTCAGTGCATTTGAAATCGGCTGGTACTTGCGGCCTTCGGCGGAATCATCCTCAGAGACGACCATGCATACCTCAAATGTATCGGTGTCCACTGCTGGAATGAGGTACACCGAAGAGATACCATCGCCGGCCTCGCCCCTGTCCAGAATCAGACGCATACGGGCGGACATCGGAGCATCCTGCTGGCTGATGCCACCCTCCGGGCGATCAGTTCCGTTATACAACCGGCCAATTATGATCGGCTGGTCGGGATCACCTTCCATGAAACCCACCAGCACTTCATCCTCCACTTCCGGGATGAACCACCAGCTGCTGCCGTCACCGTTGTCTTCCGGCCAGGGACAAGCGAAGCGCAGGGATTCACCCTTGTTGTCACTGCTGTAAATGGCATCCAGACTGAGTACGAGGAAGTCAGGATTGCCAGCACCGTCGGATCCACCGGAAGATCGCATCTCACCCGGACTCATCGTGCCGTCCATATTCTTGTCCACGAAGATCAACTTGGTCCAGTCACGCTTCTCGACGAACTCGGCACTGCCCGGCGGCAGATCCAGCAGAGCTTCAATGCCCACACCGGCAGCATCCACCAGATTGAAGTCAGCTCCCAGGTCAAGGATGTTCCGCGTGGCGATGTCACGGTGGACGACTCCTGAGGAATGCAGACCAGCATCAGGCATTACACCCTGTTGGCTGTTTTCCTGGAATACCGGATTGTTCTGGAGCGAGGCAAGGCTCTCGTCAATCAGGCTTTCCCATTCCTGCATCAGCAGATCCGGACGCTTGCGGATGCGGGCAATGATTGCCTCTGCCAGTTCGTCATCTTCCGGCTGCGGGATGAAGTATGTCGTCACACCGTTGACATCGCCAACTGCAACGTTCACCCCACCCCTGTAGGGGCCCTCGAGCTGATTCCAGTCGAAGTCGCTGATGACACCGTCGTCCTGAGAGCCACCAGAGTCCCGTGAATCCATTACACCGCCAGTTGCCATGGGATTGGAGGTCATCCCGGTGTCCAGATCGTTGCCGAAGCCCTCCTCTTCTTCACGGATGGGATCAGGTGATCCACCCTCGCTGCCGCCTTCATCGGCAGATGCGATGTTCTGTCCACTGCGGGACTTGATACCACGGATGTCATTCTTTCCGCCATCTCCTGCTGCATTGCTTGAAGGGCTGTAGTCACCTGAGTCCCAGCGGGTCGGGAAGCCCTCGTCCGTCATCAGCAATTGTGCGGTCTCATCCGGAAGGAAGTTCTGCAGAATCTTCTTGCCCTTCAGCACCATGTCTCCAGCTGGAGCTGAATCCCCACCCTGCAGAGTGAATGATCCACCTGCGACGGAGATTTCCGGGTCCGGGCAGCTCCCGTCAACTATGGAGGAAACCAGGCTCCAGAGTTCAGCCGGATTCACCACGCCACGCTTGAGGGTGATGTTGCTGTACTTCACTCGGCCGGGGCGCTTGCGCAGCACGAGGTCGTTGCCATCCTGGTATTCGACAACATCCTGGCTCTCGTCCGCCAAGAATTCCAGGCCCGTGAAAGTGATGCCACCCACACTGGCCTGGAATGCCGCTGCGGGTGCCGAACTGAGGGAGAGCGAGGGAGGATCTATCTGGGTCATGCCATCAGCAGTTGTCCGCACGGGGTAGCCCAGATCCATCCAGATCTCGTTCTCCAAGCTGATTACAATTCCATTCTCATCCTCACGCAGGCTTAACACGCAGGCAGGCTCACTGCTGTCGTCCACGACGAGCATAGGTCCGCCACCATTGGCAGCCATTTCCTGCTTGCGCTGCTCAAGCATTTCATCATTGAACTTGCGCTTCTGGTAGTAGCGAGCGGTCTCGTCTCCGTCATCCGTCGGGATGCCATCTCCATCGTCATCGTCATCGCCGCCGTCTGCAATCATCTTCTTCCCGACTTCCTTGATAAGTCTCTTGCCGGGACCATTTCCTTCAACATCCGCATCGGGATCGCCATCATCACCGCCGCCACTGCCATCAGGACCGGCTGCCGGTGTATTGGATGTCTTGTTGGAACGCGAGGAGTTGTGATCTGTCGCCTTGCCATCATCTCCGGAATCGTCACCTCCGCCCCCACCGTCGCCAGGGCCGGCTGCGGGTGTATTGGATGTCTTGTTGGAACGGGATGAATTGTGGTCAGTGGCGCGCTGGGTTGCTTCATCTTCATCTGAAACGCCGTCGCCATCGCTGTCATCATCCAGGTAGTCCGGAATGCTGTCGCCGTCGCTGTCATCATCCCGGAATTCGAGTGTCAACGGGCAGGAAAGCTCGGTGCCATCCGTCAGCAGCACATGCAATTCACCACTGCTGCTGCCCTTTTGCACCATTTCCTTGTA